>NZ_CANCWN010000001.1:0-181691 GCF_947381485.1 Limosilactobacillus avium
TAAAAGCTATTGGCTAGGGACTAGCCATGGTAAAAGAGTGGAGTTCTGTAAGTTAGGTATCTTGAATACAGGTATAACATCCTAAATACTACTCTATGTTCCCAGAAGCGCGGTCATTAATGACCGAGTAGTTCACGTTTTAAATAGCTTTGGTTCCCATAGTTAACACTGAATGTGGTAAGATATTAATAGCTATTCAGGATCGAAATAAATTCTCGTTGCCAATCAAGCAGTGAGACACAATTAAATAAAGGAGCCATATTAGTTAATGAGTAAAATTAAGATTATCCCATTTGGTGGGGTACGTGAAAATGGTAAGAATATGTATGCTGTCGAGGTCAACGACCAGATTTTCATTTTGGATACGGGCCTAAAGTATCCCGAAAATGAGCTAATGGGAATTGATGTCGTAATTCCAGACTGGGAATACCTTCGTAAACACAAGGATAAGATTGTCGGGGTATTTTTGACCCACGGCCACGCCGATTCAATTGGTGCTTTACCGTACTTTTTGATGGACTTCAATGTTCCCGTATTCGGGAGTGAGATGACCATTGCCCTGGCCAAACTTGCCGTTAAGAAGCATAAGGAAGTTAAAAATTTCAACGACTTTCACGTTGTTGATGAAGCAACGGCAATTGATTTTGATGATGTTACCGTTTCATTCTTCCAGACAACCCATACGATTCCTGAGACCTTAGGGATTGTTGTGGGTACCGATGAAGGCAACATTGTTTACACCGGTGACTTCAAGTTTGACCAAACGGCTACCAAGGGTTACCAAACTGACTTGGCCCGGTTAGCGGAAGTGGGTTCACAAGGCGTCTTGGCGCTCTTGAGTGACTCAGCCGGCGCGGGAATTACTGGTGCTTCAACCCGGGAAAAGGACATTGGTGAATATATCAAGGAGACCTTCAAATACCAGGATGGTCGGATTATCGTTGCCAGTGTTGCTTCTAACATCATGCGGGTTCAGCAAATCATTAATGCTGCCGTCGCGGTTAACCGGAAGCTGGTTTTGTCCGGAAGTGACATCGAGCAAATCATTGACACGGCAATGAACTTGGGCAAATTAAAGCTACCTAAGGACCTGTTAATCAGTATGAAGGAGGCTGACCAGCTTGATCCAAACCAGGTAGTAATTTTGGAAACGGGGAAGATGGGCGAACCAATCAAGTCCCTGCAACAGATTGCTAATGGTGATAACCCTAAGATCAAGCTGAGCGATAGTGACCTAGTCTTCGTAACCACAACTCCATCCTACGCTCAGGAAACGGAAGTTCAAAAGACTAAGGACATGATTTACCGGACCGGGGCCGAGGTAAAGTTCATTTCAGACGACCTCAACCCGTCCGGGCACGCTAACCAAAATGACCAGCAGTTGATGCTAAACTTCATGAAGCCGCAGTACTTTATTCCAATCCAAGGGGAGTACCGCTTACTTGACCGGCATGCCCAACTAGCCGAAGAAGTTGGCGTTCCTGCCGACCACATCTTCATTACTAACAAGGGAGATGTCCTTGAATACAAGAACGGTGAATTCCACATTGGTGAACATATTGATGTGGGCAACACCATGATTGATGGTACCGGCATTGGTGACATTGGAAACATTGTTCTCCGCGATCGGCGGGTTCTTTCTGAAGACGGTATTTTTGTGGTGGTAGCCACTATCGATCGGAAGAAGAAGAAAATCGTTGCTCGGCCCCAAATTACATCGCGTGGTTTTGTCTTTGTAAAGACTAATCGCCAGCTGATGAAGCAAAGCGCCGACCTGGTTGAAAAGGTTGTTCAAGACAATTTAGACCAGAAGGAATTCGACTGGGGGCATCTCAAACAGGATGTTCGGGAGAAGCTCAACCGCTTCCTGTTCGACCAGACCAAGCGGCACCCCGTTATTTTGCCCGTGATTATGGAAATTAATCAACATTCCAAGAAGAAGTCTAAGAAGACATCCGAAAATAAGGGTAAGAAGGAAAAAGCGGGCCATAAAGAAAAACAGCATCGTGGTCGTGGCCGCGGACGTAAGCACCAGGCGGCAAATGAAAATAAGAACCACCAAAAGTAGTGGTGGGCAGGCCAGAAAAATGGCCGCTTAAAATGTTAATTTATGTATTTGGGGACTGAGAAAAAATTTTGCTTTTCTCAGTCTTTCATATATTTAGGGAAGATAAGCTTATCTATCCTTCCCATCTTCAAGAATAAACAAGTGCTGTACAAGCGATTAAGGGGGAAACAATGGATAAAGGACAAAGTGAGAAATATCAGCAGGCACTCCAACTGATGGCAGAAGAAAAGTGGCTGGATAGTGCTGTTATCCTGGAGGACCTGATTAACGAATCACCAAATGATGATGTAAATCGCCACTTGGTTCGCGCCCTCTACGAAGCAAAGCAATACCAACGGGCGTTTGTGTACTTCGTTGAGCAGCCGTTAGCGTTCACGGAAACCTATAGTGAGGCCTGTCTGGGGGTGCAGTTGATGTTGCACAACCAATCATACATGGCAGCTCGTCAGTTCATTGTTGAACTGCCAACCGCTTGGCAAGGCCCCCTGCGAAGGGATGTTAGCGAGGCAGAAATGGCCGCTGATCAAAAATACCGGGTAACGATTCAAACCCTTCTCCGTTCTTTTTATCACCTTGGCGATTGCTCCTTGAGTGAGCAGCAGGAACGGCTTAGTGAAGCCCAGCAGTTACCGCTTAACGACTACCTTACCGGTGCCCAGTTCCTCTTGCGTGACCCGTTTACCCATGAGCTGATCAAGGCGTCGATAATCGATACCCTCCGGCAGGCGACAGTTAATAAAGAGTTAACTTTGCAGTGGATTGACAAGCAAGACTATCAAATTAACCCCAGCCAACTGCAGGCAATTGACGACCTGCCAGTTGTCAAGGAACTTCGTCAGGAGCTTAACCGTCGACTAGGAAGTAAGAATCCCACCCAATTTCAACTTGCAAGCCAGGAGTTACAGCTGCAGCTGATGCTCCTCTACCCCCTAATTGAGGAGAAGGTTACTTCACCAGGGGAGTGGATTGACTACCTGATTGACAAGATTTCTGGGAAGAAGGAGGACAAAAAGAACCCAGTAGGCCCGCTCCAGGATACCTTAACGGAGATAATTGATGATTTAAGTGAAAAACATTAACAATATTATTTACAAATCGTCAGATAGTTGATATTATATTTAAGAATTCTTCTTCAAGCCTTTGATATAAAAGCTTTCAATTGGCGAAAAGAAGTAGTACAATACACATAAGGGTGTGTCAGTTATTTCGTAAAGAAACGACTGGCATTATACTTGTAAATTATCAGGAGGTTTTCATTAATGGCTGAAAAAGAACATTATGAACGTACAAAGCCCCATGTAAACATTGGTACTATTGGCCACGTTGACCATGGGAAGACTACTTTAACTGCTGCTATCACTAAGGTACTTGCAGCTAAGGGTCTGGCAAAGGAAGAAGATTACGCTGATATCGATGCCGCTCCAGAAGAAAAGGAACGTGGTATCACTATCAACACTGCCCACGTTGAATACGAAACTGAAAAGCGTCACTACGCACACATCGATGCTCCAGGTCACGCCGACTACGTTAAGAACATGATCACTGGTGCCGCACAAATGGATGGTGCTATCCTGGTTGTTGCTGCTACCGATGGTCCTATGCCACAAACCCGTGAACACATTCTTCTTGCTCGTCAGGTTGGTGTTAAGTACATCGTTGTATTCCTGAACAAGACCGACTTAGTTGACGATGACGAATTAGTTGACTTAGTTGAAATGGAAGTTCGGGACCTTCTTAACGAATACGATTTCCCTGGTGACGATATTCCTGTTGTTCGTGGTTCTGCCCTCAAGGCTCTTGAAGGTGACCCAGAACAAGAAAAGGTCATCCTTCACTTGATGGATGTTGTTGATGACTACATCCCAACTCCAAAGCGTCCTACTGACAAGCCATTCATGATGCCTGTCGAAGACGTCTTCACTATCACTGGTCGTGGTACTGTTGCTTCTGGTCGTATCGACCGTGGTACTGTTAAGATCGGTGACGAAGTTGAAATCGTTGGTCTGACTGAAGACGTTCTGAAGTCAACTGTTACTGGTTTGGAAATGTTCCACAAGACTCTTGACCTTGGTGAAGCCGGGGACAACGTTGGTATCCTTCTTCGTGGTATTTCTCACGACCAAGTACAACGTGGTCAAGTTCTGGCAGAACCAGGTTCGATCCAAACTCACAGGAACTTCAAGGGTGAAGTTTATGTTATGACTAAGGAAGAAGGGGGCCGTCACACTCCATTCTTCTCCAACTACCGTCCACAATTCTACTTCCACACAACTGATGTTACTGGTACGATTGAATTGCCAGATGGCGTTGAAATGGTTATGCCTGGTGATAACGTTACCTTCACTGTTAACCTTCAAAAGCCAGTTGCCCTTGAAAAGGGTCTGAAGTTCACCATCCGTGAAGGTGGACACACTGTTGGTGCCGGTGTGGTGTCCGAAGTCTTAGACTAATTTTTAGTCAGGCAAATAAAAAGGTCCGGTTTATCCGGATCTTTTTTCTTTTAAATTTTATGGGAAATCAGGGCCGGAAAACGCCCATTTAGTTGCAATTGGAGCGGCCGTACGGTAAACTAATAAAGTATGTAAAGACCAACTTGATAGAGTAATGGTCAAATTGATTGTTATTGGAGGAAATAAAATGTCAGCAAAATGGGAACGCGATAGCGATGCCAGCAAGGGGACATTAACTTTTGAAATTGATGTCGACACTATTAACAAGGGAATTGACGAAGCCTTTATCGAAACCCGGAAGAAGATTACGGTTCCTGGTTTCCGTAAGGGCCGTGTTCCTCGCCAAATCTTCAACCAAATGTATGGTGAAGAATCCCTGTACCAAGATGCTTTAAACAAGGTATTGCCTGCTGCCTACAGTGATGCTGTTAAAGAAGCTGGAATCAAGCCGGTTGACCAACCAAAGATTGATATTAAGAGCATGGAAAAGGGTCAACCATGGACTTTAACTGCTGAAGTGGCAGTTGAACCAGAAGTTAAGCTTGGCGATTACAAGGGAATGGAAGTGCCTGAACAAGACACGACTGTTTCTGATGCTGATGTTGACTCTGAAATTGAAAAGAAGCGTCAACAACAATCTGAATTGGTTCTTAAGGAAGATAAGCCAGCTGCTAAGGGTGACACCGTTGTCATCGACTACGAAGGTAGCGTTGATGGTAAGAAGTTTGACGGTGGTTCTGCCGACAACTACTCCCTTGAATTAGGTTCTGGTTCCTTTATTCCAGGATTTGAGGACCAACTGATTGGCCACAACACCGGTGACGATGTTGATGTTAAGGTTACCTTCCCAAAGGACTACCATGCTAAGAACTTAGCCGGTAAGGACGCAACCTTCAAGGTTAAGGTTCACGAAATCAAGGAAAAGCAACTGCCAGACCTGGATGACGACTTTGCCAAGGACGTTGACGAAGACGTTGATACGTTGGATGAACTGAAGGACAAGACCCGGAAGCAACTCCAAGAACAAAAGGATAACCAAGCTAAGGGCGCAATCGAAGACGCTGCTATTGAAAAGGCAGTTGCCAATGCCGAAATCGAAGACATCCCACAAGCAATGTTGGATGAAGATACTAACCGGCAAATGCAACAATACCTTGCTGGTATGCAACAACAGGGGATTAGCCCAAAGATGTACTTCCAAATCACTGGTACTAAGGAAGAGGACCTTAAGAAGCAATTTGCTAACGATGCTGAACAACGGGTTAAGACTAACCTGGTTCTGGAAGCAATCGTTGACGATGCTAACATTGAAGCCAGTGACGACGAAATCAAGGACGAAATCAAGGACTTGGCAAAGCAATACGGTATGGAAGAAGATGCCGTTGAAAAGGCACTGTCCAAGGACATGCTGAGCCATGATATCAAGATTAAGAAGGCCGTTGACTTGGTTGCTGATTCAGCAAAGCAAGTTAAGACTGATGACAAGAAGGCCGACAAGTAGGCTGACTAACTGGTGGAGTAACAATCCATTGGGAGGTTACCAAGACCGCTTGTAAGCAGGTTCCTAGTGTTCGAACTATCGAATGCTGGGAACTTTTTGTTTGCAGACGGATCGCATAATAGCGAACAGAATATTCGAATTCGCGGTAAAATTTTGGTATGATGGTCTCATAAGTTTTAGAGGAGGTCTATAAATGTTTGAAGATACCAGTGATATGGATTCAATTCACTGCTCCTTCTGTGGTAAGTCACAGGATGAAGTTAAAAAGATTGTAGCTGGACCAGGCGTTTATATTTGTAACGAGTGTGTTGATTTGTGTAAGCAAATCATCACGCAGGAATTAGCCGAAGACGGTGCCAAGAACACCTTCCGCGTCCCAACGCCGGCAGAGATCGTTAAGGAGCTCAACGATTACGTAATCGGCCAAAGTGACGCCAAAAAGACGTTGGCTGTTGCTGTTTATAACCACTACAAGCGGGTCAACGCAATGGTTACCGGAGACAACAACGATACGGAACTACAAAAGAGTAACATTGCCGTGATTGGCCCAACTGGTTCAGGGAAGACCTACTTGGCCCAATCCCTTGCCCGGATTTTGAACGTTCCGTTTGCCATTGCGGACGCAACAACGCTGACTGAAGCCGGATACGTTGGTGAGGACGTTGAAAATATCATCTTGAAGCTCCTCCAGGCAGCAGACTTCGATGTTGATCGTGCCGAGAAGGGGATTATCTACATTGATGAAATTGATAAGATTGCCAAGAAGAGCGAAAACGTCTCAATTACCCGGGATGTTTCCGGTGAAGGGGTCCAGCAAGCCCTGCTGAAGATCCTTGAAGGGACAATCGCTAACGTTCCGCCGCAGGGTGGTCGGAAGCACCCCCAACAGGAATTTATCCAGGTCGATACGAGTAATATCCTCTTTATCGTTGGTGGGGCCTTTGACGGAATTGAAAACATTGTTAAGGAGCGGGTCGGTGAAAAGACGATTGGTTTTGGGACCAGCTCTGCAGAGCGGGATAACATTACCGAAAAGAATATCCTGCAGCACGTTATTCCAGAGGACCTATTGAAGTTTGGACTGATTCCGGAGTTTATTGGTCGGCTGCCAGTTATGACGGCATTACAAAAACTTGACGAAGATGATCTCGTCCGGATTTTAACCGAGCCGAAAAATGCACTGGTAAAGCAGTACCAGGAATTGATTCGCCTTGATGGCAGTGAATTAAGCTTTACGGACGGTGCCCTGCGTGCAATGGCTAAACTGGCAATTGCCCGGAATACCGGTGCCCGGGGACTACGGTCAATCATTGAAGACGTGATGCAGGACGTTATGTTTGACCTACCAAGTCGTAGTGACGTGGCCAAAGTAGTGATTGACAAGCGTTGTGTTACGCACCACACCGAACCCAAGTACATCATGAAAGACGAGCAAGCCTCGTAAGTAAAGGAGGGTAACCAACGATGGAGGTTCACAACGTAGACTTGACAATCAGTGCGGTTCGTCCGAACCAGTATCCGCAGACTAACTACCCGGAGATTGCCCTGGTTGGCCGGTCCAATGTCGGCAAGTCATCACTGACGAATGTATTGATTAACCGGCGTAACTTTGCCCACACCTCCAGCCAACCGGGTAAGACCCAGACACTGAATTTCTACAATGTTGAGGACCAACTCTACTTTGTTGACGTGCCGGGTTACGGTTACGCGAAGGTTTCTAAAAAAGAGCGGGAGCGGTTTGGCCAAATGATTGAAGAATACTTGACCCAGCGGGAGCAGTTACGGGGGACGATTCTTCTGGTTGATGGTCGGCACGCCCCAACTGATGATGACGTCAGCATGTATCAGTGGCTCCAATACTATAACATCCCGACCCTGGTGGTGGCCACGAAGATTGACAAGGTCAAGGGTAACGCCTGGAACCGGCAGGAAAGCTTGGTCAATAAAACATTAGGCCTAGATAAGCAAACGCCCCTGATCCTCTTTTCAGCGGTAAAGAAACATGGTCAAACGGCCGTCTGGGAGTGGATAGAAAAGCAAACGGGGGTGGACGAGAAGTGAACTTTAACGAATACCAAAATGCTGCCAAACGAACGCTTTACGGCAATGAGCAGGTCTTGACGAACTGTGCCCTTGGTTTAGCAGGTGAGTCTGGACAGGTGGTAGATTTAGTTAAGAACTATGCCTTCCGAGGGCAAAAGCTTGACCGCCAGGAACTTATACACGAGATGGGTGATGTCCTATGGTACCTGTCACAAATTGCTGAATGGGCCGATATCCCGTTTGATGAAGTGGCAAGGGAAAATATCGCTGAATTAAATAAGCGGTACCCCGCTGGCTTCAAAAAGCAGGCTAATGAATAGAATCCGGAAATACTCTGGATAACAATCTAGAAACCATAAAATGGGCCGAGAAAATTCGTTTTTCTCAGCCCATTTTATGGTTACAGCTACTTCTTATCAGCCTTATTTTTCTTTTCTTGATCTTCTTTAGCTTTCTTATCCTTAGGAAGTTTCTTCTTTGGATCAATGGCAAACTGGTCGAAAAGCCGGTCCAGTTGCTCACTTCGTCTGGTAACTAAACCCATTTTGCTCGCTCCTTTTTTGTGTATCATAGCATAGGCAAGATTAAATCTGCAAATAAATGGCCAGGAAGCAGACACAATCTTTGCCATCTGCTGCCATCTTCAATTATAATATTATACTAGCATTTCTTACGGAGGGTTATGATGGCAAGCGATTATCTTGAACATAAATTAGCATTACTGCCGGATAAGCCCGGCTGTTATTTGATGAAGAATATCAATGATCAGATTATTTACGTTGGTAAGGCCAAAAACTTGAAAAACCGGGTTCGCTCCTACTTCAAGAGTAGCCATATGGGTAAGGTCGCCAAAATGGTTTCCGAAGTTGCTGACTTTGAAACCATCATTACATCGACCAATAAGGAATCTTTCTTGCTGGAAATTACCCTGATTCAAAAACACCAACCCTATTTTAATATCAAACTCAAGCGGGGGACGGGGTACCCGTACATTAAAATTACCAATGAGCGCGACCCCCAGGTTAAAATCGTCAGCAAGATCAAAAAGGACGGGGCCTATTACTTTGGGCCCTACCCCAACGTCTACGCAGCGGAAGAAACGGTTAACTTTATTCAAAAGGTATATCCGCTACGCCGGTGTAACGGCTACCAGGGACGGCCGTGCCTGTACTACCACATGGGTCAATGCCTCGGGGCCTGCTTTAAAAAGGTTCCCCAAGAAGAGTACGACCGGCAAATCAAGAAGATCAAGTCCTTCTTGAATGGTAACACCGCGACGGTAAAGCGGCAGTTGACGGAGAAAATGGATAAGGCAGCGGCAGCCCTCGAATTTGAACGGGCAGCGGAAATCCGTGACCAAATTCACTACATTGAAGTTACGGTTGAAAAACAGAAGATCATATCCAATGACAAGACCCCACGGGACCTGTTTAACTTTTACATGGACAAGGGCTGGCTCTCAATTCAGGTTTTCTTCATCCGTCAGGCGCGGTTGATGAAACGGGAAAAGCGGCTTTTTCCCGTGGTTGATACGGCAATTGAAGAAATGACCAGCTTCATCCTTCAGTTTTACAACCGGCGAAATAATATCTTACCCAAGGAAATCCTCCTTCCCAAGGGGCTCCCAAATAAGGAAATCAGTGAAATCCTCGGGGTGCCGGTCCGGACCCCCAAGCGGGGCGAAAAACGTGACCTAATAGCGATGGCGGCGGAGAACGCCCGGCTGGTCCTCGATGAAAAATTCCGCCTCTTAGAAATGGATAAGGGGAAGACCACGGGCGCCATGAAGGAGATTACCGACGCCCTCGGCTTACCGGTGGGGCATAAGATTGAAGCATTTGACCACTCCCACATTCAGGGGGCTGATCCAGTGAGCGCGATGGTCGTATTCATCGACGGGGAACCGGCAAAGAAGCTCTACCGTAAGTATAAACTTAAGACGGTCATTAACCATGCGGATGAGGCCGCTAGTACCCGGGAAGTAATTAGACGGCGTTATAGTCGCCTCCTGCGCGAAAACAAGCCGATGCCGGACATGATCTTCATGGATGGTGGCGAAATCCAAATTAATGCCGTCAAGGACGTCTTAGAAAACGAACTTGGCCTAGATATCCCTGTTGTCGGGATGGTCAAAAACGACAAACACAAGACCGCGGACCTCTTATTTGGTGATGAGGACCAGCATGTCAATCTGGATCCCCGAAGCCAGGGCTTTTACCTGGTCCAGCGGATTCAAGATGAGGTTCACCGGTTTGCAATCACCTTCCACCGGAATGTGCATACCAAGCACTCCCTAAGCTCCCGTTTGGACGAGATTAAGGGGGTTGGACCACGGACGCGGACAAAACTGTTAAAGAAGTACGGTTCGGTGACCAAGATTGCCCAGGCATCAGTTGACGAGATTCATTCACTGGGTATTAACCGGCCGACCGCCCAACTGATTAAGGTTTCCCTCCAAAAGAACGCAGAAGTAGCGAAGGGAAGCAGTCACGATTGATTTTGACGGTCCCTCATTTTTAAAATATACTAGGTAGTATATAGATTACAGATCGGAGAAATAAACATGAATACCTTTGTAGATCAAATCAAGATTGAAGCACA
Source organism: Limosilactobacillus avium (assembly GCF_947381485.1). Taxonomy (NCBI): domain Bacteria; kingdom Bacillati; phylum Bacillota; class Bacilli; order Lactobacillales; family Lactobacillaceae; genus Limosilactobacillus; species Limosilactobacillus avium. The sequence goes on from NZ_CANCWN010000001.1 coordinate 10,664, forward strand.
TGCCGGCAAGGGTGGCGACGGAATGGTGGCCTTTCGCCGGGAAAAGTACGTTCCCAATGGTGGCCCAGCTGGTGGTGACGGTGGTCGCGGCGGAAGCATTATTTTAAAAGTCGACGAGGGTTTACGGACCCTGATGGACTTTCGTTACCACCGAATTTTTAAAGCTAAGAATGGCGGCAACGGGATGAACAAGCAGATGACGGGCCCGAGCGCTGAGGATACGGTGATTGCCGTGCCCCAGGGGACAACTGTTCGGGACCTGGATACTGGTAAGATTATTGGTGACCTGGTGGAAAAGGGCCAGGAACTGGTAATTGCCAAGGGCGGCCGTGGTGGTCGTGGCAACATCCACTTCGCAAGTGCCAAGAATCCAGCACCAGAGATTGCCGAAAACGGTGAACCCGGTGAGGACCGTTACCTGGAGTTGGAACTGAAGATGCTGGCCGATGTTGGCCTGATTGGCTTCCCATCCGTGGGTAAATCGACCCTCTTATCGGTGGTTACCGGTGCGAAACCGAAGATTGCGGCCTATGAATTTACCACCCTGGTGCCGAACCTGGGGATGGTGATGCTGCCTGATGGCCGGGACTTCGCCATGGCTGACATGCCCGGACTAATTGAGGGCGCTTCTAAGGGGATTGGTTTGGGCCTCCAGTTCTTGCGGCATATTGAACGGACGCGGGTTCTCCTGCACCTGGTTGATATGAGTAGTGAGGACGCGGATCAGGCGATTGACCGCTTCAAACAAATTAACCACGAGCTGGCTAACTATGATCCAGAACTGTTGAAGCGCCCCCAGATTGTGGTCGCCACCAAGATGGATATGCCAAACGCGGAAAAGAACCTGGCACACTTTAAGGCTCAGTTGGCAACGGATGATACGCTGAAGGAAACTCCCCGGGTCTTTCCAATTTCAGCGGTGACGCACCAAGGGGTTCAGCAGTTGATGCAACTGACGGCCGACCTCTTAGACCAGACCCCGGCATTTGACAGCGAAAGTCATGACGAAAAGCTTACTACCGAGTATGAAGCGGCCGGGAAGGAATACGAAGAAAACAAGGAGCCGGCCTTCACAATCACCCGGGATGAAGACGGCACCTGGGTTCTTGGTGGCACTAAGCTACTCCACCTCTTTGATATGACGGACCTTAATCACGAGCAAAGTCAGCTCCGGTTTGCCCGGCAAATGCGGCAGATGGGGGTTGATGATGCACTCCGTGAACGTGGTGTTAAGGATGGCGACCTGGTAAGGATCAGGAAGTTCGTCTTTGAATTTATTCAGTAATTGTGTGTTCAGAAGGTAGGGAATATAATGCAACTTGAATTTTTAGGGACTGGCGCGGGATCGCCAAGCAAACAGCGGAATGTATCTAGTGTGGCACTACGGCTACTGGAAGAACGCAACGCAATATGGTTATTTGACTGTGGTGAGGCCACCCAGCACCAAATCCTGTCAACAACGATTCGGCCACGGAAGATTGAGAAAATCTTTATCACCCACCTGCACGGTGATCATATCTTTGGCCTTCCGGGCTTATTGAGTTCACGCTCCTTTCAGGGGGGACACGAGCCCTTAACCGTTTACGGACCAGTGGGGATTAAGCGTTTTGTGGTGACGGCATTGCAAGTAAGCGAATCGCGGCTAAGCTACCCCCTGCATTTTGTGGAAATTGACCACGAAGGGGAAGTCTTTAACGACGGTAGTTTCAAAGTGATTGCAAGGAAGCTGGACCACAAGATTGCCTGCTATGGTTACCGGGTTGTTGAAAAAGACCATCCTGGCGAACTTCAGGTTGCAAAACTACGGGAGATGCACATTCCATCCGGCCCAATCTATGGTCAGTTGAAGGCTGGCAAGACGGTTACCCTGGATGATGGGCGTGTCCTTGATGGCCATGACTTCATCGGCGCCCCACAGAAGGGTAGGATCGTTGCCATCCTCGGTGATACACGGAAAACGGCCAATGCGGTGACTCTAGCCCAGGATGCGGATGTCCTGGTCCACGAGAGCACGTTTGCCAAGGGTGAAGATAAGATGGCCAAAAACTACTACCACTCGACTAGTCTCCAGGCAGCTGAGATTGCCAAAAAGGCGGGGGCAAAGCGGCTGCTGTTGAACCATATTTCAGCCCGCTATACCGGTAAGGCGGCCTATCAACTGGCATACCAGGTCCGGGATGTGTTCCCGAATACCCGGGTGGTCAACGATTTTGATATCATCGACATTCCATTTAATAAGTAAAGGGGCGGTTGCAATGATGAGAAGAGTGAAAACTTTACGATTCCTAAGAAACGAAGTGGTTCTGATCACCGGAGGTTCCAGTGGAATCGGCAAGGCGTTGGCACTAGAAGCCGCCCGGCGGGGAGCAATTGTCGTGGTGACGGCCCGCAATAAGGAAAAGGTTTCTGCGGTTGCCAAACAGTGCCTCCTGCTCTCTGGTCGGCCGGCATTTGCCTACCAAATGGACGTGACATCGCCCGATGAAATCGACGCGGTTCTTGATAAGATCTCCCACCAAATTGGGGGCATCGACGTCCTGGTCAACTCTGCCGGACTGGGGAAATTCGCCCCAGCTGCTGGGCAGTCCTATGAGACAATGAAGGGGATGACCGACGTTAACCTCCTAGCGTTGATGTACATCAGTCGCTGCGTTGCCAAGCAAATGATGAACCAGGGCTATGGGGCAATCATCAACTTGGGATCGGCGGACGGAAAGATCCCGACGCCCAACAGTGCGGTATACTCTGCTACTAAGGCCGGAGTCATTCAGTTCGACAATGTCTTGCGGATGGAAGTGGCCGATTACGGCGTTCAGGTTCTAACGGTTAATCCCGGACCAGTTAATACGCCGTTCTTTGATAAGGCTGACCATAGTGGGAACTACCGGAGTCACCTACCAAAGTGGATGTTTATTTCGGCGGACGAGCTTGCCCGGCGGGTATGGAACAACGTCGGTTACAAGACGCGGGAAATCAATGTTCCAAGCTATGTTTCTTATCTGGGCTGGGCATACCAAGTCTTCCCTGGCCTAGGTGATTGGGCAATCAAGAAGTTCTTCGACTTTCAGCAGAACAAGCAAGAGCTGTAATTAAACCCGGACGCGGACAAAGGCAGTACAATTGCCTGAGCCGTGAAGGGAAAAGACAAAGGCAGTGGAAGAACACCGCCTTTTATTATTTTCTGGATAGATGTGAGGGATAGAAATGATTAATTCACATTATGCTTGGCAATTTCAGCCAGTGGCGGATAAGAAGGTCTGCCATGATTTAAGCAGTCAGCTACATATTTCGCCAATCATGGCGCAGTTACTTGCTAACCGGGGCATCAAAGAAGCTGATGCTGCCCAGGCCTTTCTTCAGCCCGACCTGCAGACGGTTCACGATCCCCACCAGTTGCATGACATGGACAAGGCGGTTGACCGGATTGAACAGGCGATTGCCGCAAATGAAAAGATAACCGTTTACGGCGACTATGATGCTGACGGGATAACAAGCACCGCGGTCATGTACGAAGCCTTAAACGAAATTGGGGCAAACGTTGACTACTATATTCCGGATCGCTTTAAAGATGGCTACGGGCCCAACGCGGACGCCTACCAACGCATCATTGCGGCTGGCACAAAGCTTATTATCACGGTGGACAATGGGGTCAGTGGAAAAGATGTAATCGACGCTGCAATGGCCCAGGGGGTTGATGTGGTGGTGACTGACCACCACGAGCTCCCGAAGGAACTACCAAACGCGGTTGCCATTGTCCACCCCCGTTATCCCGGAAGCAATTACCCATTTCCTGACCTATCAGGGGTGGGGGTGGCCTTTAAAGTGGCCTGGGCCCTGCAAGATGAGTTCCCGGAAGAAATGCTGGACCTTTTGGCAATCGGCGAAATTGCCGATGTTGTGAGTGTGACCGATGAAAACCGGGCCTTGATCGGGGCTGGCATCCAACTTCTGCGTCAGGGGATGCGGCCTGGTATTCACGCCCTCTTACAAGCAGCGGGGGTGAATGAAGCACAGTTGACCTCCACCGACATTGGCTTTACGATTGCGCCCCGTCTTAATGCTCTGGGTCGTATCGCCGACGCTAATGCCGGAGTCGAACTGCTGACGACCGTTGACGAGCAAACAGGTAGCCAGCTTGCCCAACAGGTCGAAGCGGCGAACCAAAAACGACGCGAATTGGTTGATCAGATTATGGCGGAAGCCAGTGACCAGGCAGCCCATGCACTAGATCAGCCGGTCCTTCTTCTGGTTGGTCATAACTGGCACCAAGGCGTTTTAGGCATTGTTGCAAGTCGAATCATGGACCAGACAGGGAAGCCGACCATTATTGCCAGTGCTGATGACGGAAGTGAAGTGGCCAAGGCCTCCGGACGTAGTATCGCGGGCTTTAACCTCTTCGATGCCCTTGACCCCCACCGTGACCTCCTGACGACCTTTGGGGGCCACCCCGCTGCCTGTGGTTTGTCCTTTGAAATAGGTAAGACGGACGAGTTACGGGCGGCGTTGTTTGCCCAGGCACAAAAGTAGCAATTTGATAGTCATAAACAAATCCCGTTGGTGGTTGATGCCCAACTGCGGGCGGGGGATGTTAATGAGCAGTTGTACCAGGAAATTCAAAAGTTGGGCCCCTTTGGTCCTGGTAATGAGGAACCCGTTTTTGAATTTAACGATGTTCAGCCCAGTGACGTTCGCACGATGGGGAAGGCTAATGACCACCTTAAGTTTTCCCTGAATGGTCAAGTGACTGTTGTTGCCTTTAACCAGGGAAAACTGGCACCAATTCTCAAGGGGCAGGGTGGTCAAGTTGACCTGGTTGCGAAGCTGAGTGTTAATGAATGGCAGGGGAAACGGACAATCCAACTACTACTCACCGATATCCGTGTCCGGGGGACAGTTATCCTAGACCAGCGGACAAGCCACCTGACCGCTAACCATTTTGGTCAAGCGGGCTTCTATGTTGTCGAAGATACCCGGTTACGGGAGAACATTGCGCCTCACGTTGGGGACGGGAAAGCCCTATCGATTGACCAGGCGGCCGCGACGGACTTTGCTGGTAAGACAGTGACGGTTGTTGACTGCCCGAAGAGCTTAGCGACCTTTACCAAGATCTTCGACAAGGATAGCGCAAGTCCAGCCCTGATTCGCCTATTACTGTTTGAAAACAACAGTGTTTATCTTGCCGGGCTCCCCACCCGGGATGATTTTGCTGCCCTTTACCGTTTCCTGGCTCGAAAGGCAAATATCCAGTGGCCAGGCCAGCGGACGGCGGTTAGTCGTTATTTAAGAATTAATGAAGTTCGATTAAATTTGATGATTAATGTGTTTTCTGAGGTAGGATTTGTTACAATTAGTAATGGTGTTTTAAACCTTGCCAAGAATACGCAAAAGGCCGATTTAAAACAAACGGACCACTATCAGGCGCAGCTTGCCCGTTACCAGGCTGAGCAGACGCTCCTTTACAGTAATGCCGGAGCGCTCGCTAAATGGGTTTTACAGTGCCTGAAGGAAGATTAAAGGAGACATTTTCTGGTTATGACTTTAGACCTTTATAAATACGTTGCCAGTATCCCAGACTATCCAGAGAAGGGGATTATCTACCGGGATATCTTACCGTTGATGGCAAATGGTGAAGCGTACAAGCAAGCAACTGATGAGTTGGTTAATTATGCCAAAGATAAGAACGTTGATATGGTTGTTGGCCCTGAGGCCCGTGGCTTTATCGTTGGTTGCCCAATTGCCCGTGAATTAGGTGTTGGTTTTGCACCGGCACGGAAGAAGGGGAAGTTACCCCGTAAAGCAGTCAGTGCTAGTTACACCTTGGAATACGGTAGCGCAACCTTGCAGATGGAATACGATTCAATCAAGCCAGGACAACGGGTCCTCGTTGTCGATGATTTGCTGGCCACTGGTGGGACCATTTCCGCAACTATCAAGATGGTTGAAGAAATGGGCGGAATTGTCGTTGGCTGTGCTTTCTTAATTGAGTTGAAGGACCTTCATGGACGTGAAAAGGTTAAGGACTACGACGTTAAGGCACTGATGGAATTTTAAAAATAGAGGGTGAGGCATCACAGTCACACCCTTATTTTTATATCAAGGATATTTGAAAAGGAGTTTAACAATGATCTTTCTGGTTATTTTTGGCGGCCTGATGTTGATTCTCGGCGGCTTCTATTTAGCAAATTCATGGCAACGTTACCGTGAATGGAAGTCGGGGACGGTTATCGTTGTTTTGAGTCTGATTGCCGTGATTTTCGGGACAATTAATTTGCCGGTCTTTAAGGGGCAACAGCAGGCTTCAAGTCAGTCGAGTTCTTCTAGTCAACAAGTTAGTCAAAGTAGTTTTTCAAATGACTTCAGTACGATTAATGGCGGCCAGCAGGGGAGTTCTAACCACCAAATGGCGGTCCTGCGTCAGCTTCAAAAGGGGTATGCTAAGTTAGGAACGGTATCGTTTAACGAGGAGAATAACACTTACACGATTAAGCCAACGGCGGATAATACGGTTCAAGCGGTCAAGGCAATCGTAAGTGACCCTAGCCAGGCTAGTCAGATGGGGTGGTCAAACCTGACCAATTCGATTAAGGAGAATTCCAGCCAGGTTTCGACTGCTTTGAATGGCGATTACACGATTCGAATTGTTAACCCAGACAACACTGACCAGGCGGTTTATAGTGCCAAGAATGGTAAGACCACCTATAATATCGCGAATAACTAGCTAGATACGGGATTTTTAAGGAGACCACTGGCTAGGTCAATTGAACGTCTACAAAAATAATACTTATGCTTATTTGATTGACGAGTAAAGAAATAAAACCGTTAAGCAAATTGTTGAGGCCCTTAAAGTCTTGTAGCTCTGAGAACTAGCCAATTTCTGTACATATTTTGTCGGCCTGCACAAAATGCGGGCTTTTTTAGTAGATGTGTGCAGACTTTATTTTTATGGTGTTTCTTCATACCAAATAAAAAAGCACGAACCCTCGATATTAAAGGATTCATGCTTTTCTGTGTTTCCACATTTTTATATAAAAGGAGAGTACAGGATTTGAACCTGCGCGCCCGCTCTACACGGGTTCGCCGGATTTCGAGTCCGGTGCATTACCACTCTGCCAACTCTCCATCGTCAACTTCTATATTGTATCAGATAAGCCCTAAAAGGTAAAGTGGTCTCCTGGAATTCCTTCCTAACAGCATTCCATGATTTATTGATTGTAATTGTTTGTTGATATTTTCAAATATCAGTAATTGGACCTCTTATAGTCGTATACCAGTGAAAATAGCTGTCAGAATTATGTAATGGCCGGTAAAGCATGAACTGAAGTGAGTAGTATCCAACCGGTTGGTTAAAGCTTTAATTCCTTTTAAGTTAAAAAGCTCAACTTGCTTAATCTTTTTTTGCTTGAAGTCAGTACAGCATCTTGAATGTAATTTTTGAACAAGTAATCGCCTAAAATAGCCGGCCTAGTACAAGTATAGATAAAGCCGTTAATCCATTACACCGTTGGAATCTCTAGCCAAAAACACCCAGCTGATTTAATGTTTTAAATGGTTTTGAATTATTAGTGTATGTCAAAATACCACCTTCAAAAAACAAAAAACCTGAGACCTATGTAAATACACAGAACTGAGGCTTTGCTAGTCCAACACCTACTCTAAGGGTCCTTTAGACTTGATCTATACAATTTATTATCACAGATAATAACGTGGGCGTTAATTGCTATTATTTATTTGGTTTATAATTTTCAATCTCTGCACCAGCAGAGATGGGCTTCTCTAGTTACTGATTAATGTCCATAGATTGCATTAACTTTAGATTGCATATTAGGGTCTTGTTGTCCTGTTGAGCTATTGACAGCCCACTCAGTAAGTTCACCTTCTCCATTGTCACCAACGAGCATGTCATAGTTGGAGTCTCCATCATTAACGTTTTGGTGATGAAAACTATGACCATCAATCACAACCTTGCTGTCATCATCTTTATTGCTGCTTTTTGAAGAATCATCTGAACTTTCAGCAGTGTTGGCCATTCTACTGGTGCTATTAGAACCAGTAGCTACCTGCTTATTACCATTGGTGGATGCAGATCCCTCATCCTTAGGAGTTGCTTTTGCCTTGAACTTATAAGTGTGTTTTCCGATTAGCTGGCCAGCGTCGTCTTTGGCCTTTAGAACAACGGGACGCTTACCACTCTTAAGTACCGCAATAAATTCACCCTTTTCATGACCACCTTTGTTGATTTCTTGATTCATTTCATCATCTAATGAATCACTAACGTCAACAACATCACTATCAAGTTGGTTTTGTGTGTTTTTATCAGGCTGATAAGCGCTGAAAGTCTGCATCCAAGCGTCCTCCGCTGACATGTCTTTAGCGGACTTATTATAAACGGTGTAATCAAAAATTATACATTTTTTACCGTCATCATTTTCACCAAGAGAAACGTTTGTAATTTTGATAGTATACTTAGGCAGTTTAGCAATATGACCATCAAAACTCCCCTTTGGCTTTGAAATATCGGTAATTTTATCGGTGTTATTATTAGTACTACTTATCGATTTTGAAGAAGAGCTGGTGCCGTCAAATATAGCAGTAATTACAATTCCGCTGATTCCAATAACGAACGCGTCAATAATTACCCATCCCCAAAATTGCTTATACCAGGGAACAACGTTTTTATACCTATCTGATCGCATTACAGCTCACCTTACTTCTTGCTGTCTTCTAGTTTATGCCAGGCAAAAAATACAATTCCGATAATAAAAGCTAACCATGACCAGATGATTAAATCTTTGTAGATGCCTGCATTAATTAGGCCAAGGATCCAAGCAATCAAGAGCATAATTAAAGATGCAATGTCAGGGCCAAAATTGTCTTTACCACGTGTAGCAATATAAACGATTCCGGAAGCGAGATATAAAATTTCAACAATAAGTCCTGCGGTACCAGCATGGCCACCAGAATTAATAAATGCTTCGCTCATACCAGCCATAACAGATTGAATAGAAATGAAAAATGCAACAACAATCATAATGATTCCCACAACTAGTTTTGTTGTTTTCAAGAGAAGACCTCCTCTAAATATTCAGCTTTTAACGTCTTCAGCATTTGGACAATGTAAAATTAGGTTCCAAGATTATTTCAGCAACATATGACCTCAATTATTCTTATAATTTAAGTATAAATGAGTACGCTCGTAATACCTAGGAAATTCGGAAAATCATATACGGATACGAATATTGACGCTGTTCGCAAAGCTTCTCGTACATATCGCAAAAGCAATGATTTGATATAAACCGTTCGACCTCTGTATAATAAGCAGCGGAATAATTAATCGTCTTAGATCAAATAAAAAGCAGGAGCATCATGGCAAAAAAATATTACGTCGTAAAAAAAGGCCGCCAGCCGGGAATATACAATTCATGGCCGGCGTGTCAAAAACAAGTAAGTGGTTACGCTGGAGCAGTTTACCGGGGATTTTCGACCTTAAGTGAAGCACAGGCTTGGCTCGCAGTCCCATCAACGTCCAAACGGTCAACGCGGCGACCTGAACAGCTGCGGCTAGCGTTAGGGGACCAACAACCAGCTAATCAACCCGAAGTCTACTTGTACTCCGATGGGGGCTCACGTAACCACGGAAATAAACTTGGTCAGCACGTCAAGCAAACTGACAAGGCGGCCTGGGCCTACCTCATTGAGGGTGCTGGTCGCCGGCTCACTGGGACTGGTGGTGAGTGGGGGAGTACCAACAACCGGATGGAGCTACTGGGGCTGATCAATGCCTTAAACAGGCTCCTTGAACTTGGCTGGCAGGATAAAAAAATTGCGGCAACTCTTGACTCACACTACGTCTTGGACCCGATCATGAAGGGGTGGTTAAACGGTTGGCGACGGCGTAACTGGCGGACCTCAACGGGTAAACCGGTCGCCAACCAGCAACTGTGGCAGGAAATTTTAATCCTGTTACCGCGCTTCTCCGCATTGCACTTTACCTGGACCAAGGGGCACGCCAATAATTCTGGTAATAACACGGTTGATGAATTACTAAACAAAACGATGGATAAAATGAGGGAATAGCAGTATGAAGATTGGAATTGACCAGATGGCTTTTGCCACGACAAACGATTATATTGACCTCCGCGAACTAGCCAAAGTTCGGGGTGTTGATCCGAATAAGTACACAATTGGAATTGGCCAAGACCAGCAGGCCGTTGTTCCACCCACCCAAGACATCGTTACGCTGGGGGCCGCCGCTGCTCAGAAGCTTATGACTAAGCAGGTTATTGATCACCTATCGACAATCATCGTCGCCACTGAGTCGGGTGTTGACAACTCTAAGGCAAGTGCGATTAATATCAAAGAATTACTGGGCCTCAACGACTATGTCCGCGCAGTTGAACTAAAGGAAGCCTGTTACGCGGGAACGGCGGGAATTCAATTTGCCCGCGGCCTGGTAGCATTACATCCCCAAGAGACGGTGCTAATCATTGCCGCCGATATCGCCCGCTACGGTTTGCAAACGGCGGGCGAGGTTACCCAGGGGGCAGGTGCCGTTTCCATGCTGATTAGTGCCAACCCCCACATTTTGGCAATTGAACCGACAAGCGTGAACCTGACAAAAGACGTGATGGACTTCTGGCGTCCCCTCTATGCCACTGAGGCAATGGTGGATGGTAAATACTCAACCAACGTTTACGTTGACTTCTTCAAACAGGTATTTACCCGTTATCAAATGATGACTGGCCACCAGCTCGCTGATTTTGCGGGCCTGCTTTTCCACCTGCCATTCACTAAGATGGGTAAGAAGGCCCTGGAAGGGGTCCTGGGTGACCGGCAGGATCCAGTGGCAACTCGGTTGCGCACGGCGCTTACCGCCAGTCAATTGTACTGCCGCCAGGTCGGCAACCTATACACCGGTTCACTCTACCTCGCCCTCCTTTCGTTCCTGCAAAATGGGCAGGTCAAGGCTGGTGACCGGTTGGGCATGTTTAGTTACGGTTCCGGTGCCGAAGGTGAGTTTTACACGGGAATCGTTCAGCCGCACTTCTTGGACTATACTAATGATGTCCAAGCAATGCTTCAAAAGCGCCACCAGGTCTCAATTGCGGAATATGAGGACATGTTTAACCACCAGCTGGGGATGGATGAGCAGGATGTGGAATTTGACCTCGGCAATGACCATGCCCCCTTTGTTCTCGCGGGGCAGCAAAATCATCAGCGGATTTACAAACAACAATAATAAAAAGGGGCGCCAGCACTCGTATCTTCGAGTCCTGACGCCTTTGTTAGCTAAGTAGTTAAAAAATATTGTCGCGGAAGAGACCGACAACCTTTCCCAGGATCTTAACGTTCTTGAGAAAAATCGGGTCCATGGTATCATTTTCGGGTTGGAGACGGAAACGATTCTTTTCCTTAAAGAATCGCTTGCAGGTGGCCTCATTATCATCGTTCATTGCGATGACAATGTCACCGTTCTTGGCGGTGGACTGTTTACGGACGATTACTTGGTCACCGTTTAAAATGCCGGCCTTGATCATACTGGTTCCCCGAATCGTTAACATGAACAAGTCGTTGTTGTCCTGGATAGAAGGTGGAATGGGGAAAAAGTCCGTGGCGTCTTCTACGGCAAGAATTGGTTGCCCCGCCGTAACCACCCCTAACAGGGGAATTTTTGTCTGGCGTGGCTTTACCCCCAAGAGGTCCAGCCCTTTTGGCGTGATTTCCAGTGCCCGTGGCTTAGCAGGGTCCTTTTCCAAAAAGCCCCCTTCAATTAGACGGTTAATATGACCGTGGACGGTTGAAGTTGATGAAAGGCCGACCGCACTACAGATTTCACGAACGGTTGGCGGGTAGCCGTGGTCAGTGACCTGCTTGTGAATAAAACTTAGAACAGCCATTTGTTTATTTTTTGCCGGTTTTGCCATGATAGCACCTCATTAATTTATTATTATCTTAAGGATATCATAGCCTTACCGGAATTTCAAACGTACGTTCGCAATTGACAAAAAAAGTGATTAATTTAAAATGATATTGTGAATTAAAGAACTGGAGGTCAGCTTAATGACAGAATCAAAGGAACAGGAAAAGCTTTTAAAGCGGATCAATGAGCTTGCCCACAAAAATAAGAAGGAGGGCCTTACTGAGGCCGAAACCCGGGAACGTGAACGCCTGCGCCGTGAATACATCAAGAACTTCCGTGAGACCATGCGGAGCAACATTGAGATGATGCGGATCTACAACAATGAAGGAAAGGAAGTCACACCTGAAAAGGTGAAGGAAATCCAGCGGAAGAAAGGTCTCCGTGACGATTAATTTAATTTGCTACTTTTCAAGTGTTAAACATTCGTGTAAGATGAAAAGGTAACTTAACAAAGGAGGAAGCAATCTTGGGTATGACGATTTTATTTGTCATTCTGGCGCTGCTGGTTGGTTTATTAATCGGCTTCTTCGGTGCTCGTAAGTACATGGAAAACTACCTTCGTAATAATCCCCCAATTTCTGAGGAAATGTTGCGGACAATGATGCTCCAGATGGGGCAGAAGCCATCCAGCCGGAAGTTACATCAAATGATGCAAACGATGAAGGCACAAGCACGTAAGGCTAATAAGTAATTGGCCGGGTGACTTATATAAAAGAATAGGACTTCAATGCCTGGTTTACCAAACATTGAAGTCCTATATTTTTAATTAAAAATCATCGTCTTTAGGCTTTGGGGGCATGACGTAAACGAAGCTGGGGTCAATCTGCTTGTCGAGGTCATCAAAGGCCGTCTGCATCTCGTTTTCCAATTCTGCCTCGTACTCTTCATTTAGCTTTTTCTTCCGGTCAACGTAAATCGGCTTGCCAAAAGCAATCTTACGTGGCTTGCGAGTGAAGAGTTGCCCAAACTTAAGGGGCCCCTGGTAGACTGCCGGAACGAGGGGCACGTTCGCTAATTTAGCAATCAGGGTTGCGCCACCCTTGAGCTTGGCTGAGTAACGGGAACCACTGGGAAAAATAATTGTGGAAAGATCACCGTTACGCAGGAACTTCACCGGTGTTTTAATGGCGGATGGGCCCGGGTGCTTTCTATCTACTGGGTAGGCATTAAGGGCCCTTAAAAACCAGCCCGCGATTGGATTCTTAAATAACTCCTTTTTAGCCATAAAGCTAAATTTCTTTGGCCAAACGGCAAGGGCTAATAAAACGGGGTCCATCCATGTCCGGTGGGGTGCTACAATAATGTAGTTACCGTCGGGGAGGTTTTCCCGATTGTAGATACGGGCGCGCCCGTTAATCAATGTCAAAAATGGATTGACGATTTTTACTAAGAATGTGTAAAGCATTTTTATTCTTCCAATCTATGTTAAATGATACTTCAAAGCTAAAGTATGACTAAAAAAAGATCAACTTGCAAGGACAAAAGGGGAAATAGCGATGAATGAACCAACGAAATTCTTACGTGGCGACGAGCGAATCGACCAGTTATATAGCCAGGACGTCAAAATTATTCAGAGTCCGTCCTGCTTTGCCTTTTCCCTCGATGCGGTTTTGCTGGCCGACTTTGTCCGTCCCAACCACCGTCACCGCCTGAAAACGGTCGATTTGTGTGCCGGTAACGGGGCAGTGGGGCTCTTCCTTCATGACAAGTTAGGCGGGACCTTTACTGAAGTGGAAATCCAGAAACGTCTGGCGGATATGGCCGCCCGCAGCATTCAACTTAATCAACTTGATAACCGTTACCGCGTTTTAAATATGGACATTGCCGATATCTTCGCCCAGGTGCCTAAGGATTCTGTCGATGTGGTCCTCTGCAACCCGCCTTATTTTCCCGTCACGGAAAAAAGTCAACGTAACCCTAACCGCTACCTCGCGATTGCCCGCCACGAGATTAAGACGAACTTCACGATGGTTGCTCAGCAGATGAGTGGCCTATTGAAGATGAACGGTCACGGATACCTGGTTCACCGCCCGGACCGCTTAACAGAAATCCTGACGACCCTTCAAGAACACCGCCTGGTTCCCAAACGACTGCGCTTCATCTATCCAAAACCAGGACGGGAAGCGAATATGATGCTGATTGAGGTGATCAAGGATGGGAAGCCCGGGGGGATGAAGGTTGTTCCACCGATTATTGTTAACGGGGACGATGGGGAATACCTTCCAGCAGTGAGGAAGCTTTTATATGGCAAAGAGTAAACCTTATTATATCTATGTCCTGTACTGTGCCGACGACAGCCTTTACTGCGGCTTTACTGATAATGTCCAACGGCGCTTTGACCAGCACCAGACTTATAAGGGAGCCAAGTACACCCGGGTGAAGAGCCGCCACCCCCTCCAGTTGATTTACCAGCAGGAATTCGGCAGTAAACATGCCGCCCTCAGTGCAGAATACCATTTTAAACACCAAACGCGGCAGAAAAAAGAACGGTTCCTAAAGGCCCACGGAATCGACGTGGCACACTATTTTGTTTTGAACCACCAAAACACCAAAAGAAAAGGTTAAAAAGCTTGTCATTAGACAAGCTTTTTTGTATACTATTAAGCGGTGTTTAATAACATATAACACACCTGTGACGATAAGAAGGGATGTGCCAGTAATGGTTCCCATTCTTAGACGACTCATGGGGAGGAAAAACAATTTGGAGGTATTTTTATGTCTGTTGTTACTATGAAGCAATTGCTTGAAGCAGGTGTCCACTTCGGTCACCAAACTCGTCGTTGGAACCCAAAGATGGAACAATACATCTTCACTGAACGTAACGGTATTTACATCATTGACTTACAAAAGACTGTTAAGCTGATTGATACTGCTTACGACTACATGAAGAACGTTGCCGCTGATGGCGGAGTTGTTCTCTTTGTTGGTACCAAGAAGCAAGCTCAAGACTCAATTGAAGAAGAAGCTACCCGTGCAGGTCAATTCTACGTTAACCACCGTTGGTTAGGTGGGACCTTGACTAACTGGAAGACCATCCAATCCCGGATCGCTCGTCTGAAGGAATTAAAGAAGATGTCCGAAGACGGTACCTTTGATGTTCTGCCAAAGAAGGAAGTTGCTGTTCTGACTAAGCAACGTGAAAAGCTGGAACGGTTCCTCGGCGGTATCGAAGACATGCCTCGGATCCCAGACGTACTGTTCATCGTTGACCCACACAAGGAACAAATCGCTGTTAAGGAAGCACAAAAGCTCCACATCCCAATCGTTGCCATGGTTGATACGAACACCGACCCAGATGACATCGACTACGTAATTCCTTCTAACGATGACGCAATTCGTGCCGTTCGTCTGATTACTTCCAAGATGGCCGACGCAATTGTTGAAGGTAAGCAAGGTCAAGATGAAGCTCAACAAGCAGATGCTGATGCCGAAGAAGCTGCTGAAGACACTACTGTTAGTGAAGATTCTCTGAAGAACCTCAAGAACAGTGTTGAAGGCAAGTAATTTAAAAACCGATTAATACTTGGGCTGTTTTGTGTTATGGACCATTGTGGCCCTGAGTACAAACAGTCCTTTTTTTGTAAAACTTATTAACTGTTAAAGGAGAGACTCTGTCATGGCTGAAATTAAAGCTGCTCAAGTTATGGAATTACGGAAGAAGTCCGGTGCCGGAATCATGGATGCCAAGAAGGCATTGGTTGCAAGTGATGGTGACATGGACAAGGCAATGGATTACCTTCGTGAAAAGGGAATCGCCAAGGCTGCTAAGAAGAGCAGCCGGGTTGCTGCTGAAGGTTTAGCAGACATCGCAGTTAACGGCAATACGGCCGCAATTGTTGAACTGAACTCCGAAACGGACTTCGTTGCTGCCAGTGACCCATTCAAGGACCTGCTGAAGAAGATCACTAAGTTAATTAGTGAAAACAAGCCGGCCAACGTTGACGAAGCTTTGGCAATTAAGACCGATAATGGTACGCTGAAGGATGATATCATCAGCACCACCCAAAAGACCGGTGAAAAGGTTAGCCTGCGGCGTTTTGAAGTCGTTGAAAAGGACGACGGTGATTCCTTCGGTGCTTACCTCCACCAAGGTGGCCAAATTGCTGCCTTAGTTGTTCTGAAGGGTGCCGATGAAGCTACTGCTAAGGACGTTGCAATGCACGTTGCTGCTATCAACCCTGAATTCATGACTCGTGACGATGTTTCCAAGGAACGTCTTGACCACGAACGCGCTGTCTTCAAGGAAGAAACTTTGAACGAAGGCAAGCCTGCTAAGATTGTTGACAAGATTGTTGAAGGGCGTTTGAACAAGTTCTTGTCCCAAATCTGCCTGGCTGACCAGGAATTCGTTAAGGATTCTGACAAGACCGTTGCTGAATTCGTTAAGGCTAACAACGGTGAACTGAAGTCCTTCATCCGTTACGAAGTTGGTGAGGGAATCGAAAAGAAGCAAGACGACTTTGCTAAAGAAGTTAAGGACCAAATGAACTAAGCGTTCGATTGGCGAGAAGGACGTACTTATTAAGTGCGTCCTTTTTTACAAGGTTGATAAGGGATAAGGAGGAACATGATGGCTGATATTAAGTATAATCGAGTTATCTTGAAGCTCAGTGGCGAAGCACTTGCTGGTGAAAAGGGATTCGGCATTAACCCACCGGTGCTCAAGGATGTTGCTAAGGAATTAAAGGCGGTTCACGATAAAGGAGTCCAAATTGCCATCGTCGTCGGCGGTGGAAATATGTGGCGGGGCGTTACCGGTGCCCAGCTCGGCATGGAACGCGCCCAGGCGGACTACATTGGGATGCTAGCAACAATTATGAACGCCCTGTCTTTACAGGACGCCCTTGAGTCAATTGGCGTCCCAACCCGGGTGCAAACGTCAATTGAAATGCGGCAAATTGCTGAACCATATATCCGGCGGAAGGCCATTCGGCACCTGGAAAAAGACCGGATCGTAATCTTTGCCGGCGGTACCGGGAGCCCTTACTTCTCAACCGACACCACCGCAGCACTGCGGGCGGCAGAAATCAATGCTGACGCAATCTTAATGGGGAAGAATGGGGTTGATGGTGTTTACTCCGCTGATCCGAATAAGGATAGTAGCGCGGTTAAATTTGACCACTTGACCCACATGGACCTGATTGAAAAGAACCTGCACGTGATGGACACCACCGCTAGTTCGCTGTCGATGGATAACCACATTCCAATCGTCGTCTTTAATCTGAACACGGCCGGCAACATTATGAAGGTTGTTACTGGCCAGCAAGTTGGAACAACTATTGAGGGAGACTAAATTATGGCATCAAGTAAAGAAATCTTAAATGACGCAAAAACAAAGATGAAGAAGTCGGGGGAAGCATTGCAAAGAACCCTTGCCGATATCCGGGCAGGGCAAGCCAATGCGAGCCTTCTGAACTCTGTTAAGGTTGAATATTACGGAGCAGAAACGCCGCTGAACCAGGTTGCTTCGATCACAATTCCGGAAGCACGGCAGTTGCTGATTACCCCGTACGACGAAAGTATCTTAGAGGAAATTGAACGGGCAATTTATGCTTCTAACCTGGGACTGACACCACAAAACGATGGTAGTGCGATTCGCTTGATCATTCCGCAATTAACTGAAGACCGGCGTAAGGAACTGGTCAAGGACGTTAAGGCGGAGTTGGAAAAGGCTAAGGTTGCCGTTCGTAATGTTCGCCGTGAAGCCATGGATGACCTGAAGAAGGGCAACAAGAATGGTGACTTCAACGATGACGAATTCCACGACCTGGAAAAGAAGGTCCAGGACGAAACGGACGCCGGGATTAAGAACCTGGAATCAATTGCCGCAGATAAGGAAAAGGAATTGCTCCAATAAACATTTACCTGCTAGGGGATGGCCCGTGCTGTCCCCTTTTTTGTTATTAGGTATAAATTTTTGCTAAAAAGCGGCCGTGAGTTGATAATTCGCTAACGGGAGCTTTATAATTAATTAGCGCTTTGTTTAAAAATATTCATTTACCATAGTATGGAGGGAGAAATTTGTTTTCTAAAAGAAAAACCGCTGGTGTTGAGCCAGAGTTGGACCCGCAGCGCGTTCCACAACATATTGCAATCATCATGGACGGCAATGGTCGGTGGGCCCAAAAGCGGCACCTGCCCCGGGTTGCCGGTCACAAGCAGGGAATGCAGACCGTCAAGACGGTTGCCATTGCGGCTAGTAAATTAGGAGTCAAGGTCCTATCCCTATACGCTTTTTCTACCGAGAATTGGAAGCGACCCAGCAGTGAAGTCAATTACCTGATGCAACTGCCAATTCGCTTTTTCTCAACCTTTGTTCCGGACCTGATTAAAAACAACGTCCGGGTAATGGTGATGGGCGATACAAGTAAGCTGCCCGTTCAGACCCAGCAGGCGGTCCGCGATGCCATTAAGGATACCGCCAAATGTGATGGGATGGTGCTCAACTTCGCCTTAAACTACGGAAGCCGTGATGAAATTACGCGGGCCATGAAACAGATTGCCGGTGAGGTAAAACAAGGCCAGCTTTCACCAGATGATATTAACGAAGAAACGATTAGCCGCCACCTGATGTCTGCCAGCCTGGGGACACTCGCGGACCCCGACCTTTTAATTCGGACGAGTGGTGAAGAACGAATTAGCAACTTTATGCTATGGCAGATTGCTTATAGTGAGCTTGAATTTGTGCCAGAACACTGGCCTGACTTTGATGCCGAGTCATTGAAGAGGGCCATTATCGAGTTTCAAGGTCGTCACCGCCGCTTTGGCGGATTAGAGAACCAATAGGGAGGATGTTTTAAAAGTGAAGACGAGAATTATCACGGCGGTGGTGGCCCTGGCCATCTTTATTCCACTGATAATCTATGGTGGGTGGCCACTGACCGTTGCTGCTGTTGTGTTAGGAATCATTGCGATGTCAGAAGTCCTCGTGATGAAGCGGATGTTTGTGATCTCTTTTGAGGCGATTGTTAGTTATCTGGGAGTGGCCCTATTAATCTTGCCGGATAACTGGTTGGATTTCTTACCCAGTGTGGCGACCCGCTGGTTTGGCTTCTACTTGCTGGTTGTCTTATTGCTACTCCACACTGTCTTGCGGAAGCAACGTTTTACCTTCGATGATGCGGGCGTAATTACCTTAGCAATGCTGTACATTGGGATGGGCTTCCACTACTTTGTGGCGGCCCGGGCAATTAATTTCCAGACCCTGTTGTACGGGATGCTGATTGTCTGGATCACTGATAGTGGCGCTTACTTGATTGGGCGAAAACTCGGGAAAAATAAGCTGGCACCAAAGATTAGTCCCAACAAGACCTGGGAAGGATCGATTGGGGGGACAGTCTCTGCAACCATTATTTTAGCGATCTACCTGTACCTGTTCCCTGTTGGTGATGGCTTTGTTACCATGATTATCCTGACGCTAATTCTGTCGATCATGGGCCAGTTAGGGGACCTAATCGAATCTTCTTTGAAGCGGTATTATGGCGTCAAGGATTCCGGTAAAATTCTGCCTGGTCACGGGGGAATCCTGGACCGCTTTGACAGTATGTTGATCGTTATGCCACTTCTACACATGGTTGGTATTATTTAAGGAAGGGATTCTGTGATAATAACAATTATTACGTTTATCATCGTTTTTGGGGTCCTCGTGCTTGTTCACGAATTCGGCCACTATTACTTTGCCAAACGGGCTGGTATCTTGGTTCGTGAATTCTCCATCGGCATGGGCCCTAAAATATGGTGGAAGAGGAAAAATGGCACGACCTACACCGTCCGCATTCTTCCCGTTGGGGGTTATGTACGCCTGGCAGGAAATGACGATGAGGATGAAGAGGAGATGCGCCCGGGGACCCCACTGACACTCCAGTTAAACGACCAAAATAAGGTCGTTACCATCAACACGAGTTCGAAGTCGACCCTGTTTCAGGGGATCCCCCTCCAGCTAGTGGACAGTGACCTGACGGATGGCCTGTGGATCAAGGGTTTTGTTAATGGCGACGAAAGCAAGGTCAAAACTTATGAGGTTGACCACGACGCCGTTGTCATCGAACGTGACGGCACCCAGGTTCAGATTGCTCCTCGTGACGTCCAGTTTCAGTCGGCCAGTTTGCCCGCGCGGATGATGACCAACTTTGCGGGGCCGATGAATAATTTCATCTTGTCACTACTGGTGTTTATCATCCTGGGCTTTACCCTTGCTGGGGTTCCCACCAATAGCAACCAGATTGGAAAGGTCAACGCCAACTCAGTTGCAGCCCGTGCTGGCTTAAAAGCCGGTGACCGAATCACGCACGTGGGGAAGGTCCGGGTCAACAACTGGTCAGAACTGGCCACTAATCTTTCCAGCAAACCGGGACAAAAAGTTCACCTTACCTACCAGCGGGCTGGAAAAACAAAATCCGTTACCGTGAAACCAAAGACGGTTAAACAGGGTAAGCAGAAAGTCGGCCAGATTGGGATTATCGAACAGCAAAAGACGGGTATCAAGGCCCGCCTGTTATTCGGCTGGCAACAGTTTGCCCAGGCGGGGACGCTGATTTTTAGTGTCTTAGGCCACATGTTCACGCACGGCTTCAGCCTAAATGACCTGGGAGGCCCAGTAGCAATTTATGCGGGGACTTCTCAGGCGACCGCACTCGGGGTTAACGGTGTATTGAACTTCTTAGCCATGTTATCGATTAACCTGGGGATCGTAAACCTGTTGCCGATTCCAGCACTTGATGGTGGTAAACTACTACTAAACATTATCGAGGCAGTTATCAGAAGACCAATCCCGGAGAAAGCCGAAGGAATTGTGACGATGATTGGATTTATGCTACTATTGATACTAATGATTTTGGTTACCTGGAATGATATTCAACGCTATTTCATTCGGTAATCGGGGGAATTAAAGGAGAATGATGATGAAGCAGTCAAAGATTTTAATACCAACCAAGAAAGAGGCCCCAAGTGATGCCGAGGCCCTCAGCCATAAGATGATGGTCCGGGCAGGTTACATTTACCAAATCTCATCGGGGGTCTGGTCATACCTGCCACTTGCTTACCGGGTTATCCGTAAGGTTGAACAAATTATCCGCGAAGAAATGGACAATGCTGGTGCTTACGAAATGATGATGCCCGCTCTTTTACCAGCCGAACTGTGGAAGCAGTCTGGTCGTTACGAAGCTTATGGCGATAACCTCTATAAGTTGAGTGACCGTAATGACCGGGAATTTGTTCTCGGCCCGACCCACGAGGAATCATTTACTGAGGTCCTTCGTGACAGCATTAAGTCGTACAAGAAGTTGCCACTGGTTGTTTACCAGCTTCAGGATAAGTTCCGTGACGAAGACCGGCCGCGGTACGGCATCCTTCGGGGCAAGGAATTCGAGATGCTGGATGCCTACTCATTTGCTGCTGACGAGGCGGGCCTTGATGAAGCCTACCAGCAACAAGCCCAGGCTTATCGGAACATCTTTGACCGGGTTGGGCTGAAGTACAAGATTATCCTGGCGGACTCTGGAACCATTGGTGGGGACAATTCTCAAGAATTCTCCGCCCCTGCTGAGGTTGGTGAAGACGTCATCGTTTATACAGACGGTGGTTATGCCGCTAACCTGGAGAAGGCAACTTCCAAGTTTAATGGTGTTCAACAAACCGCTGAACCAGCTGAACTGAAGAAGCAGGCGACGCCGGGCGCTCATACGGTTGACGAGGCAGCCGAAAGCTTGGGGATCGATGCCAGTCAGATCTTGAAATCGATGCTTTTCATGGCTAAAATGGGCGAAGACGATTACCAACCGGTATTGGTTCTGATGCGGGGGAACGACGAGGTTAACGAGACCAAGGTGACTAACGCACTGGGGTGTGAAGACCTTGAACTAGCCACTGAAGCGGACGCCGCTAAGTACCTCGGCGCGCACCCAGGTTCCTTAGGCCCAGTTGGCGTTGGTGAGGATGTTAAGATCCTGGCCGATAACTACGTGAAGGTTCTGGTAAACATGGCTTGTGGTGCTAACGATGATGGTTACCACTTTGTCAATGCCAATATTGACCGCGACTTCCGGGTTGACCAGTTTGGTGACTTCCGGAATGTTCAGGAAGGCGAAATCGCCCCTGACGGTCACCCAATCAAGTTTACGAACGGGATTGAAATTGGTCACATCTTCAAATTAGGAACGGGCTACTCCGAAAAGCTCGGTGCAAAGGTCCTTGATAAGAACGGCCGCCTGGTTGACATGATCATGGGTTGCTACGGCATTGGTGTGACGCGGATGTTATCAGCGGTTGCAGAACAAAATGCTGATGAAAATGGTCTGGTATGGCCAGACAGTATCGCCCCGTTTGACGTTCACGTCATTCCGGTTAACGCCAAGAAGGAAGAACAGATGACGATGGCAAACAACATCGAAGACCAACTTACTAAGGCGGGCTACGAAGTCTTAGTTGACGACCGGAAGGAACGGGCCGGTGTTAAGTTTGCTGATTCTGACCTGATTGGGATTCCATTGCGGGTTACGATTGGTAAGAAGGCTGCTGATGGAATTGTTGAAGTCAAGATTCGGAAGACGGGCGAAACAATTGAAGTCAAGCAGGAAGAACTTGTTAATACGGTTGGCATCTTGCTGAAACAACTTGCAGACCAATCTGTTGAGGATAAGTAAATAAAATGTGGTACGGAATGGTACCACATTTTTTAAGTAGGAGGACTCAAAAGAAGTGGCTTTAAACAGACAAGAATTATTTAGGAAGCTGTTGGAGCAGATCCATTTTCCTGAGAAGGATAACGGCGCTTTCAAGGAAGCAGCGGTTCAATCGGTTGTCGTTCACCGAGCCAGCCGGCGGTGGGAATTTCACCTGATAATGCGTCAGCCATTGCCATTAAAGCTCTACAAAGAGTTTTACCAGTCCCTACAAATGGGATTTAAGGACATCGCGGGGGTTAGCCTCCAAATTAACACGCCGGCAACTGATATTGATCCTGGCCTCGTTGCTGACTACTGGGAAGAGGTCATCAACCAGAGTAAGGTTGAATCACCGATGCTCCAGCAGGCCTGCGTATCGACCGTTCCAGAAGTTCGCGACGGTCGGGTGACCATCGTTGTCGAAAACGATATTGTTAAGGAGATGCTGGTAAAGAAGGCCCTGGCCCAAATTGAAGAATCGTACCAGCGGTTTGGTTTCCCCCATTTTAAAATCCACCCCTTTGTTGATCAGTCTGCCTCGCAGGCGAAGATCAAGGAGTTGAAGGAAAAACATGAAGCTGCAGATGCCGCATTAGCTGCAAAGGCGATCGCCCAGATAAAAAAGAAGAATACCACCAAGAAGCATTCTGGCAGTCATCCGGCCGCACCAGCGGCGGGCCCGGCACAACTCGGTCGGGTGATTAACGACAAGCAAGAAGTTGTCCAGATGAAGGATATCCAGGGTGAGGAGCGGTCGGTAGTTGTTGAGGGCTACGTCTTCAATGCTGAGGTCCGTGAATTACGGTCCGGTCGCCAGCTTCTGACCTTTGAAATCACCGACTACACCTCATCCTTTGCGGTTAAGAAGTTCTCCCGCAACAGTGATGAGGAAGCCCAGTTTGCGAACATCAAACCGGGGGTCTGGCTTAAGGTTCGCGGGCCGGTTCAAGAGGATACCTGGATGCATGACCTGGTTATCAATGCTTATGATATCAACCAGGTTAGCCATCAGGAGCGTCAAGATACGGCACCAGCGGACAATAAGCGGATTGAGTTACACGCCCACAGTGAAATGAGCCAGATGGACGCCACTAATTCGATCAGTGAACTTGCTGCCCAAGCCAGCAAGTGGGGACAACCAGCAATTGCCATTACGGACCACGGGAACGTTCAGGCCTTTCCAGAGGCTTTCAAGGCCGCCAAGAAAAACAAGATTAAGATGCTCTACGGAATGGAAGCCAACGTTGTTGATGACGGGGTTCCCCTGGTTTATAACGAGAATCATGCGGTCTTAAAGGACCATTCCTACGTTGTTTTCGATGTTGAAACAACCGGGTTATCAGCAATCTATGATAAGGTCATTGAACTGTCGGCCGTTAAGATGAAGGACGGAAACGTCATCGAACGGTTTGATGAATTTATTGACCCTGGTTTTCCCTTGTCAGAACAAACGACTAACTTAACCAGTATTACTGATGAGATGGTCCATGGCTCCAAGAGCGAGGAAGAAGTCTTCCGGATGTTCAAGAACCTGTGCAAGGGTAGCATCATCGCTGGGCATAACGTTTCCTTTGATATGGGCTTTATGAACACCGGTTACCGTCGCCACGGAATGGAAGAAATTACGGAACCAGTGATTGATACTTTACCACTGGCCCGTTTCCTGTATCCGAACATGCGGGGTTACCGGTTGAATACCCTGAGTAAGAAGTTCAAAGTGGCTTTGGAACACCACCACCGAGCAAATTACGATGCGGAGGCTACGGGGCACTTGCTTTATAAGTTCTTAAAGGACGCCGAGGACCGTTATGGTGTTCGCTACGTTGATGACCTGAATAAACACATGGCAGAAAACGATGCCTATAAACACGCCCGGCCGTTCCACGCGACGCTGATTGCCCAGACCCAGGCTGGCTTGAAGAACCTCTTCAAGTTGGTTTCATTCTCAAACGTTAAGTACTTTCACCGGGTACCCAGAATTCCGCGGACAGTGCTGACCAAGTACCGAGAAGGTATTTTGCTGGGAACCGCCTGTTCCTCTGGGGAAGTCTTTACTGCAATGATGGAAAAGGGGTATTCGGAAGCAATGCGCAGGGCCCGCTACTACGACTTCATCGAGGTCCAGCCACGCCCAAATTACGCACCGCTGCTGGAGCAACACGTCATCAGCGATCAGGCCCACCTGGAAGATATCATTAAAAACATGGTTAAACTTGGTGATGACCTTAACAAGCCAGTGGTGGCAACGGGGGATGTGCATTACATTAACCCGCATGACGGAATTTACCGGCGGATCCTGATTAACTCCCAAGGGGGCGCTAACCCATTGAACCGGACAAAGCGCCCGGACGTTCACTTCCGGACGACCGATGAGATGCTGAAGGAGTTCAGCTTCCTGGGTGAGGACGTCGCCCAAAAGATTGTGGTGGACAATACCCATAAGGTGGCCGACATGGTTGATGATGATATTCGACCAGTCAAGGACCGTCTGTACACCCCCCACATGAAGGGTGCGGAGCAGGAAATTCAGGACCGGACCTGGCACACGGCCAAGGCCTGGTATGGTGACCCACTACCTAAATTGGTTAAGGACCGGGTGGAGCTTGAGCTCAACAGTATTGTGAAGAACGGATTCTCCGTTATTTACTTAATTGCCCAGCGACTGGTTGCCAAGTCAAACAAGGACGGATATCTGGTTGGGTCCCGGGGTTCCGTTGGTTCTAGTGTGGTGGCCACCCTGTCGGGGATTACGGAAGTTAACCCCTTGCCACCACATTACCGGTGCCCAAAGTGCAAGTACACCCACTTCTACACCAAGGGTGAGTACAGTTCTGGCTTTGACCTGCCGGAGCGGAAATGCCCTAAATGTGGGACCCTGCTGGTGAAGGATGGACACGATATCCCGTTCCAAACCTTCCTCGGTTTCAAGGGGAACAAGGTGCCAGATATTGACCTGAACTTCTCCGGTGACTACCAGCCAATTGCCCATAACTACATGAAGGTCCTCTTCGGAGAAAAGAACGTATTTCGGGCCGGAACAATCGGCACGGTGGCGGACAAGACGGCCTACGGTTATGTAAAGGCCTTTGAACGGGATAACGATGTTCAGTTCCGCGGTGCCGAGGAAGACCGCCTGTCTAAAGGGGCAACCGGCGTCAAACGAACGACCGGGCAGCACCCGGCCGGGATTATCATTGTCCCCGACGATATGGACATTTACGATTTCACGCCCGTTCAGTACCCGGCAGATGACCAGGATGCCGCCTGGGAGACGACCCACTTCGACTTCCACTCAATCCACGACAATATCCTGAAGATGGATATCCTGGGTCACGATGACCCGACGATGATTCGTGCCCTGCAGGATCTTTCTGGGGTGAACCCGAAGACCATTCCAATGAACGATCCAGGGGTAATGTCCTTATTCTCGAGTCCGAAGGTATTGGGAGTTACAGAAGAACAGATTCAAAGTAAGACCGGGACACTGGGCTTGCCGGAGTTCGGGACCCGGTTTGTCCGCGGGATGCTGAATGATACCCACCCGAAGAACTATTCTCAGTTACTCCAGATTTCCGGACTGTCCCACGGAACCGGTGTGTGGTTGGATAACGCCCAGGAGCTGATCAAGGAAGGGACGGCAACGATTGCCAACGTGATTGGTTGCCGGGACAACATCATGACCGACTTGATCCACTACGGTTTGGATTCTGAAACCTCCTTCCAGGTTATGGAATCAGTCCGTCACGGGCGCGGAATCCCGGATAACTGGCAGAAGAAGATGAAAGAAGCTAACGTTCCCCAGTGGTACATGGATTCTTGCCTGAAGATCAAGTACATGTTCCCGCGGGCTCACGCGGCCGCTTATGTCCTAATGGCCTTGCGGATCGCCTACTTTAAGGTTTACTTCCCACTGGTCTACTACTGTGCCTTCTTCTCTGTGCGGGCGGATGACTTCGATGTCGTTGCCATGGCGCACGGCAAGGAAGCCGTCAAGGCGCGCATGGCGGAGATTAACGAGAAGGGTAATGACGCCAGTGCCAAGGAAAAGAGTCTGTTGACTATTCTGGAACTAGCAAACGAGATGCTGGAACGGGGCTTCAAGTTTAAGATGGTTGACCTGAAACGGTCAGACGCCTCTAACTGGCTGATCGATGGCGACTCGTTGATTGCACCGTTCCGCGCAATCCCGGGGCTGGGGCTCAACGTTGCCAAGCAAATTGTTGCGGCCAGAGAAGAGCGGCCGTTCCTTTCTAAGCAAGACTTGGCAGAGCGGGGCAAGGTCTCGCAAACCCTTATCGACTTTTTAGATGAAAATAATGTTATCTCCGACTTACCGGACGAGAACCAGCTTAGTCTGTTTTGATTGCAGTGCTTTTTTTCAGAATTAAAAAATGAAATGCGGGTAGGATGACCATTGCCTACCCGCATTTTTTATTTTTGCAAAGAAAACGCTACCACGTATTAAAAATATCCTATAATGAAGAAGAATTCATGTCATTGCATGGTTGTGAGATTAGGGAGGACTTATTTTGAAAAATGGTTTTAGTCGTGCACAGCAAGGAGTTGTTGGCTGTTTAATAATGGCGAGTTGTTCCTTCTTTTTGTTAATGAACCAGGCCCAAATCAAGGCCAATACAACCGCCGCCACGACGGCAACTGCTCAAACACAGACAGTTAACGCCAGTGCAACTGGTCAGCAATTGGCATTCGACAGCAAGGGGAACCCCAGCTACAATGCCACCGACCAGGGCAACTATGGTTGTTTGGACCAGGTCAAATTTAATGATGGTCAGCTGAGTGTCAGTGGTTGGCACGCTACCAACCGTGCACAGGGGCGACCTTACCATTACATCATTGCCTATGATCGGACCAACAGCCGTGAACTTAGCCGGGTCAATGTCACTAGCCAGCCAACAGAACGTGCTGACGTGGCCACGGTCCACAATGTTTATGGGGCAAAAGAATCTGGCTTTCGGACCAGCTTTAACCTCGGCCCGGCAGCGGCAACCACTGGTGAGGTTCAAATCATCAGTCGTTATACCGATGACCAGAATGGTAACGGCAATGCAGCCGACTACTGGTTTGCCCCCGTCACGGTGAACAGGGGTAACTATGCCCACCTTGACCAGGTTACCGTTAATAATAACGAGTTACAGCTAGCGGGCTGGCACGCTACCAACCTGGCAGCCGATAAACCGTACCATTACCTGATCATGATCGATCGGACAAACAATAATCGGGAAGTCGGTCGTGTACTGGTTGACCAACCGGTTAAGCGCCCTGACGTTGCCGCGGCCTATCCAGACGTGGAAGGGGCCGGTAAATCTGGCTTCAGTGCCAACATTTCCTTGCAAGGGCTTAATCTCAGCCACCAGCTCCAGGTCATCAGTCGTTACTCTGGTGCCAAGAATGGGAATAGTGATTACGTTGACTTCTGGTTTAGTCCAATTACCAAGGAAAATGAAGCTAACCAGGGATGTCTAGACTCTTATAATCTTAATAGTGGGAAAACAATGACCGTTAGTGGCTGGCACGCCAATGATCTGGCCCAAATTAAGTCCCACCACTTCATTATTCTGTTTGACCAGACGGCAAATCGGCAGGTCAGCCAAACAGCGGCCCAGCAGGTTGAACGACTAGATGTTGCGAGCGCATTTCCCCAAATCACCCAGGCGCGCCACGCGGGTTTTACCGCGGTATTTGACCTAAGTTCGACCCGGCTCACAGCCGGTCACGTCTACCGGGTCATTAGTCGCTATTCCACCAGTAATACCGGGAACGGGGACCAGGGACAGTTTGTTGACTACTGGTACGCACCAATTAAGTTGGACCAACGAGGTGGTGCCTGCTTGGACACCGTTCAAATGACTAGTGATGGTCTCAAGGTTGCCGGGTGGATGGCTAGTGACCAGTCGCTCGACCGGCCCTATGCCTACTTAATTGTGTTGAATAATGGTCAAGAAATTAGCCGAACCCGCCTTAACCTACAAGCACGGGGCGATGTTGCTAGGAAGTACGGCCAAGTATATAACAGCCAAAACAGTGGCTTCTCAACCCTGCTAAAGCTTGATCCGCAAAGCGTTACCGGGCAACTCGGTATTATTCTTCGCTTTAGCGGCAAACCAGACGGTAACCGCGACTATGTTGACCTGTTAAGTCAGTCGTTTGCCTCTAATGATGGTTACTTTGACAACATCAACGTTAGCCCCAATAGTATTTACATCAGAGGTTGGCACGCCAGTAACCAATCGGCAGATAAACCCTACCAGTGGCTGATTTTTGTTAATCAGGATGGGCATGAACTATACCGTCAGCAAGTATTGGATATTAATAACCCGCGGCCAGACCTGGCACAAAACCGTTCCTTCATCTTCGGGGCTGGTCGTGCGGGCTTCAAGTTGGCCTTTGCCATTCCCCAAGCGCTCCAGCACCATGTCGTCCGGGTTATCCACCGCTTAACTAATGATCCGCAGGGTAACGGTAACTATGTTGACTGGTGGTCGGGCCCCGTTGACATTAATGCCTACCAGCAGCGTCTAATTAGCCAGTGGCAGCAAGTAGCCAACCGCTTTGCCAACCCGGTAAGTATCGCAATTCAAGTTGCCCAAACTGGTGAGGTCATCACATACACCAACGTACCGGGACAAAATTTTGTAACGGCAAGTACGGTCAAAGTGGGAATCCTCGCAAAGTTACTTCATAATCAAGGAGGCAACTTATCAGCCGCCCAGCAAGGGGTAGCATCCCGGATGATCCGTTTCAGTGACAATGATTGTGCGACTGAGTTATATAACGAGATTGGTGCCGAAAATGGCCTCAACCAGCTATTCCAAGAATTGGGGATGAATTCCTCCCACTGTAATGGTCACTGGGCATTTACGACGACGACTGCTACTGACCAGCTCTGTCTCCTTCATGAAATTTTCCTTAATCCGCGCTCTTCTTACCTGAATCAGCAGTCGCAACAGTATATTCAAAACCTGATGGGTCAGGTTACCCCTAGCCAGGCCTGGGGGATTTCGGCCGGCAGTTCACATTTCTACATTAAGGACGGTTGGAATACTAGCAATGGTTGGAACGTCAGCAGCATTGGCGCAATCCCTGGCAAATACACAATTGCAGTATATACAGTAGCCCCTTCATTTGACCGGTGCCGGTCATACGTTGAACAATTGGTTTTGGCAACCCGGCAAGTAATCAGCTGACTTAAGAAAAGCGCGTCGCTTGTGTTTGGCCCTTAGCCATGCTACAATATCAATTGGTAAATAACTCGTGGGAGTGAGCAGCAATGCTCGCTCTTTTTATTGCAAACAATGGAGGTGACAAGATGAGTACTGTTACTGAAACCGTAAAGGACTTAGTAACCCCAATCCTTGATGAACACGACTTTTACCTGTACGACATTGAATTTGTCAAGGAAGGCAAGAGTTGGTATCTCCGGGTATACATTGATAAAGATGGTGGAATCACGCTTGAAGACTGCGCAACGGTTAGTGATCAACTAAGCGAGGCCCTGGACAACGTTGAGCCCGATCCAATCCCCCAGGCTTACTTCTTGGAGGTTTCCTCCCCTGGTGCAGAACGGCCGTTAAAGAGCGAGGCCGACTATGAACGGGCGGTAAACCAATACATCCACGTTTCTCTGTACCAGCAGATTGATGGTCATAAAGTTTATGAGGGAACGTTGACCAAGCTATCGGATAAGGAATTAACTTTAGATTATTTAGATAAAACCCGTCACCGGCAAGTTGTGATTGACCGGAGTAAGGTTGCGAAGGCCCGCTTGGCCATTAAGTTTTAATTAAAGGAGTGTTCGCTGTGAGCAAGTCAAAAGTCAATGCAGAAATGATTGGCGCCCTTGACTACTTGGAAAAGGAAAAGGGAATTAAAAAGGAAGTTGTAATCGAAGCACTTGAACAGGCTCTTGAATCGGCCTACAAGCAAAACTACGGCGAGAAGAACGTCGAGGTTGAATTTAACGCCACTACTGGTAACATCAAGGTGTACGCCGTTAAGACGATTACCGATGATGAAGATAAGGTTGCAGAAGACGGTAATGAGTACATGAGCCTCGCTGCTGCCCGGAAGCTTCCGCATGGTCAAGGTTATGACCTTGGTGACCAAATTCGTGAAGAGGTAACGCCCCGGAACTTTGGCCGGATCGCTGCCCAAACCGCTAAGCAGGTGGTTATGCAGCGTCTTCGGGAAGAAGAACGGAAGATCATTTACGATAAGTACAAGACTTACGAAAACGAAATCATCACTGGGGAAGTTTCCCGTGAGGACAAGCGCTTCACCTATGTCGACCTCGGCGATGGGGTCGAAGGGGCAATGGGTTACCGTGACAAGATGCCCAACGAACATTACCATGTTCACGACCGGATCCAGGTTTATGTATCAAAGGTTAACGATGACCGGCGTGGTCCCCAAATCTACGTCAGTCGGACAGCTCCAGAACTGTTGAAGCGGCTCTTCGAACGGGAAGTCCCTGAGATCAAGGACGGGACCGTGTTGATTGAAAACATCGCCCGTGAGGCCGGTGACCGGGCAAAGGTCGCTGTTTACTCCAACGACGATAACGTCGACCCGGTTGGAACATGTGTTGGGCCACGGGGCTCCCGGGTTCAGGCAATCGTCAACGAACTTGATGGTGAAAACATGGACATTGTGGAGTACGTAAAGGATCCTGCTAAGTTCATCGCTAACGCCCTTAACCCGGCAGAAGTTCTTGACGTCATCTTCAACGATCCGGTTACGATTGAACGTGAAGATGGTGAAGAAGAGCAGGAACGGTCGTGCACCGTTGTTGTTCCGGACGACCAGCTTTCCCTAGCAATCGGTAAGCGGGGACAAAACGCACGCTTGGCGGCCCGGTTGACTAAGTACAAGATTGATATCAAGTCGGCTTCCGAAATGGAAGAGATTCAGGCCCAAGAGGCAGAAGATGATAGCGAACCAGCAGGTGATGATGACCAGCCAGCAAGTGACGGTCAAGCATCTGACGAAGAATAATTGAGCAGTGGGGTGAAAATGATGAAAAAGAGAAAAGTACCAATGCGCAAGGATATCGTCACCGGAGAAATGATGCCCAAGCGGCAACTTATCCGGGTGGTTAAGAACAAGGAAAACGAGGTTTCTCTAGACCCCACCGGCAAGAAGGCCGGACGGGGCGCCTACATTGCGGTTGATGTTGAAATCGCTAAGCGGGCCAAAAAGGAAAAG
Organism: Limosilactobacillus avium; assembly: GCF_947381485.1. Classification (NCBI taxonomy): domain Bacteria; kingdom Bacillati; phylum Bacillota; class Bacilli; order Lactobacillales; family Lactobacillaceae; genus Limosilactobacillus; species Limosilactobacillus avium. Next base: position 42,464 of record NZ_CANCWN010000001.1, read on the forward strand.
ACCTTTGAAAAGGCGTTTCACGTTAAGCTTGACGACGCTTTTTATGATGAACTGATCAAGTATACCGACCACTTGCAAGCTCGCCAGGAATTATTCGGAAAAAATGAAAAATAACCGCCAACAGGCACTCGGTTTGCTCGGGTTAGCGCGGCGTGCCCGCCAGTTAACCAGTGGTGAAGAAACAGTATTAAAAAATATTCAAACTAATAAGGCAAAGTTTGTGTTTTTGGCAGGGGATGCTGGTACAGCAACGGCTAAGAAGTTTACTGACAAGTGTCGGTACTACCATGTCCCGTACTCACAAGCCTTTACTAAAGACCAGCTCAGTCAGGCAACGGGCCAATCACGGACCGTTATTGGTGTGATGCAACCAGGTTTTGCAAGAAAGTTTGAGGAACTAATGACAATGGAATAGGAGAGTGAGCATATGGCCAAGGAACGAATCTATGAACTAGCTAAAGAGCTCAAAATGCCAAGTAAGAACCTTGTTAAGGTTGCTAACCAACAAGGGATGGAAATTAAAAGTCACATGTCTTCCGTAACTCCCGCTCAAGCGGCCAAATTACGGGAAGTCGTTAAAAATGAGAATGGTGGTCCAAAGAAGGCCAGTGCTAAGCCAGCCAACCATCATAAGAACCACCAGGCAAAGGATGACCACCAAAAAGCGGCGTCCAATAAGCACCAAAATAAGCGGGAACACGAAAACCATCCGAAGAAGGACAATAAGCCTGCCCGGCATGAGAATGAACGGCCCCGTGAAGAACACCAAAACCGGCACAGCGAAAAGCGGCATAACGAGAGCCGCCGTAACCAAAACAATGGTGGTCGTTTTGGTGGCAGCTTGAACAACAATGACCGGCATGGCAAGCGGTTCAACAAGAAGAACAAGAAGCGCAATAAACGTAATAAGGGGAATAACCGTCTCCGTGAAGTGAACCACAAGCAGCCGACCCAACGGAAGGATAAGCCGCTTCCGGACGTACTGGAGTACACCGAAGGGATGAACGCCCAGGACCTGGGTAAGATCTTACACCGTTCCCCAGCTGAAATTATTAAGAAGCTCTTTATGCTCGGCGTAATGATCAACCAAAACCAGTCCCTCGACAAGGACACCATCGAACTCTTAGCAACCGACTACGGGATTGATGCCAAGGAAAAGGTTGAGGTTGACGTTTCTGACATTGATAAGATGTTTGAAGACGAACAAAACAACACCAAGCACCTTGTTAAGCGGCCACCAGTTGTCACTGTCATGGGACACGTTGACCATGGTAAGACCACCCTGCTGGATAAGCTGCGGCACTCGCACGTCACTGAACATGAAGCCGGTGGGATTACCCAGGAAATTGGGGCCTACCAAGTTCACTATAACGATAATTTGATTACCTTCTTGGATACCCCAGGACACGCTGCATTTACCGAAATGCGGGCTCGTGGTGCTAACATCACTGATATTACCGTCCTGGTGGTTGCCGCTGATGATGGGGTAATGCCGCAGACGGTGGAAGCCATTCACCACGCCCAGGCTGCCAAGACACCAATCATCGTTGCCGTTAACAAGATTGATAAGCCAGGTGCTAACCCGGACAAGGTTACAGAAGAGCTGGCGAAGTACAACCTGATTCCAGAAGACTGGGGCGGTGACACCATCTTCGTCAAGATTTCCGCTAAGTTTGGCAAGAACCTTGACGAGCTGTTGGACATGATCTTGCTCCAAGCTGAAATGATGGAATTAAAGGCTAACCCTGACCAAAACGCGGCCGGATCCGTTGTCGAAGCACGGCTCGACCAAGGTAAGGGACCCGTGGCAACCGTGCTGGTTCAACAAGGGACCCTACACGTTGGGGACCCAATCGTGGTTGGTAACACCTTTGGCCGGGTTCGGACGATGACTAACGAAAATGGCCGGCGAATTAAGGCGGCGACCCCATCGACCCCTGTTGAAATTACGGGGCTCAACGAAGTTCCTGAAGCCGGGGACCGGTTCGTTGTCTTTGACGATGAAAAGACTGCTCGTGCAGCTGGTGAGGCACGGGCAAAGCGGGCCCAAGACAAGGAACGGCAAAAGACTTCCCATGTTACTCTGGACAACCTCTTTGCCACAATGAAGAAGGGGCAAATGAAGACCTTGCCATTAATTATTAAGGCCGATGTTCAGGGGTCAGTTGAGGCCCTGAGTCAAAGCTTACAAAAGATCAAGGTTGATGGTGTCCGGGTTGACATCATCCACCAAGCAGTCGGGGCAATCAGTCAGAGTGATGTTACCCTGGCGGAAGCTTCCAACGCGGTTATTATTGGTTTCAACGTCCGGCCAACACCAGTTGCTAAGTCGCTCGCTGACTCCAGCAATATTGATATCCGTCTCCACCGGGTCATCTACAACGCCATCGAAGAAGTTGAGGATGCCATGAAGGGGATGCTTGAACCGGTCTACAAGGAAGAAACGATTGGTGAAGTTGAAGTTCGGCAAATCTACAAGGCTTCCAAGGTCGGGACGATTGCTGGGGGGATGGTTACCTCTGGTAAGATTACCCGTGATTCCAAGGTCCGCTTAGTTCGTGACGGCGTGGTCGTTTACGAAGGTGAACTGGGTTCATTGAAGCGGTTCAAAGATGATGTTAAGGAAGTCAAGGCCGGCTTTGAATGTGGTTTGACCATTGCTAACTACAATGACATCAAGGAAAAGGATGTTATTGAAGCATACCAAATGAAAGAAGTACCAGTTAAATAAAGGAGGAGGCAAAATGCCAAACAGACAATATCGCGTGGACCGGCTCGCACAGCAGATCCAACGCGAAGTTGACGATATCCTTTTGAAGCGGGTTCGTGATCCACGTGTTCAAGGCGTAACGATCACCGGCGTTGATGTTACTGGCGATTTGCAGCAGGCAACGATCTATTACAGTATCCTGTCTGATAAGGCCTCAGCGGGTGAAAAGACCCAGGAAGGCTTGGATAAGGCCACCGGGCTAATCCGCTCTGAATTGGGGGCCCGCCTAAACATCTTTAAAACACCAGAGATTAAGTTTGAACGGGACCCGTCCGTAGCTTATGGCAGTCGGATTGACCAACTGATCAATAAGCTTCATCAACAAGAAAAGTAACTGACTGAAATAAGGGAGCGGGGCAGATCTTTGACCAGCTCCCTTTTTGTATACGGAGGAGCAAACGAATGGACGGAATTATTCCTTTATATAAAGAACGGGGAATGACCAGCTTTGACTGTGTTAACCGCCTGCGACGAATACTGAAGACCAAAAAGATTGGTCACTCGGGGACCCTTGACCCGTCTGTTGATGGGGTCTTACCAATTTGTATTGGCAAGGCAACGAAGGTCGTTGAGTACTTGATGCAGTCAGGGAAGGTTTACCAGGGCGAGCTGTTAATTGGCAAGGCGACGACAACGGAGGACCTTGACGGTGAGATAATCGCTGCCCAGCCCGTGACTAGTAAGATTTCCCCAGATGTCATCCGTGATCAGATGGCAACGCTGACGGGGGCGATTACCCAAATTCCGCCCATGTATTCAGCGGTGAAGGTAAAGGGAAAACGCCTTTACGAATATGCACGGGCGGGGGAAAGCGTTGACCGTCCAGTTCGCCACGTGACGATTGACAAGTTTGAACTAGTAAGTGCTGACTATGACCAGGATAAGCAAGAAGAACGGGTCCGCTTTAAAGTTGCATGCAGCAAGGGGACCTATGTACGAACACTAGTGGTTGAGCTGGCCAAGCGGCTCGGTTATCCGGGCACAATGAGTTGGCTAACCCGGTTAAAGAGCGGTGGCTTTACCTTAGATCAGACACTAAGCCTAGGGGATGTTCAGGATGCCGTAACGGCAGGAACAATTACCCATTACCTTTATCCGCTTGACTACGCCCTCCGTAATTATCCAGCGGTTGAGCTTAGTGCTGACCAGTGGAAAGCTGTGCAGAATGGGGGCTGGTTAAAGCCAGCCGAGCTTTCTTCATCGGCGGCCGAGCTGGTTCTTAAGTATGATCACCAGACCAAAGCGCTTTACCACTTTGATGATTACCACCACGCCTACCAGCCGACTAAGATGTTTTCGACGAACTAGGAGGATTGACATTGCAGGTTATAAGAATACACCACCCAATTGACAAGCAATTGATTCCTAACGGACCGGTAGTGCTCGCGATGGGGTTCTTTGATGGGGTCCACCGTGGCCACCAAGCGGTCATCCGCCGGGCCCGGCAAATTGCTGACCAGCGGAAGCTACCCCTGGCAGTCTTAACCTACGGACATGCACCGGGAGTCGTCTATCGCCAATTTCCCGGCGGCTTTAAGTACCTTTCCACTACTGACCGCAAGTTAGCCCTCCTAAAGCAGCTGGGGGTTGACCTGGTGTACCTGGTTAGCTTTACCTCCAGCTTTGCCAGCCAGGACCCCCAGGACTTTGTCGACCACTACCTTGTTGCCTTCCATAGCCAGGTCGTCGTGGCGGGTTTTGACCATACCTATGGCCCAGCCAATGTTGCTACCATGGCCAAACTACCTACTTATGCGCGAGACAGGTTTGCCGTGGTGACGGTTCCTAAATTTACCAGTCCGGGCACGACCAAGAAGGTTGGTTCCCGGGCAATTCGTGAGGCGATTGACCGCGGGGACGTTCAGACTGCAAACCAGGAACTGGGCTACTATTACCAGACTACGGGGTTGATTGTCCACGGACTTGCCCGCGGACGGACCCTAGGCTTTCCCACGATTAATGTGGAAACACCATCACGGGAAAGAATTCCGGGGATTGGTGTGTACGCGGTCGACGTTAAAATTGGTGACCAGTGGTACGGGGGGATGGCCAGTGTTGGTCATAACATTACCTTTGGTGACCATAACCAGCTGACCGTTGAGATTTACCTATTTGACTTTGACCAAATGGTTTACGGCGAAGAGGTAACTGTTCGTTGGTACCAATACCTTCGTGGTGAGCAAAAGTTTGCGGATGCCGCTGGTTTGGTGGCGCAAATGAAGCATGATGAGCACGCTGCGCGTCAGGTTGTGCAGGCACCACCAGCAATTGCGGGTCAGATAATTCATTAAAACGGTAAGGATGAAGTTAGCCGCAAGAAAGAAGAGGCCTTTAGCGTTCGGAAAGTTTGAACGCTAAAGGCCTCTTTGTGTCCTACATTGAACGCTGAAAGACTAGAACTACTTTTTTACAAAAGATTTTCCTAGTGGCGACTAGCCCGGTGGTTAGTGCCCTGGTGAATCTTGTGGATCCGCCGTTTAAACTTTGGCCCGTCCGTGGTAACTAACCGGAAGTGGCGCATTTTGCCGTGAAAGGGGTGACCAGTTAAGCGGAGGTTGGTCCATGAACGCATGATGTCAGTCATCTGGTCAATCTCCTTAACCCGCTCTTGGTTGCCTTCTCTTTTAGCAGCATCCTTGATGTCGGACTGGAGACGGTAGATGAGGTTATTGTGATAGGCCAGCAGCTCGTTGGTTAGCGGGGCGCTCCGGTACTTATTGAAGAGCCGTTGGATGAGCTCCATTGCCTCCTGAGCGTTATGAGGTTGCACGTAACGGTGGTCGTCTGTACTCATTTATAAAATCTCCTTAGAATTAGTTTGACATTCCTTGACTTTTAAACAGGTGATTGGTATATTATTAAGTGTGTTTAGCACTTAGCCCTAAAGAGTGCTAAAAAGGGATGTGATCAAAATGCTAACACAACGACAAAAGACAATCCTGCAAGCGATTGTACGTCAATACACCTCAACTGGTCAACCGGTGGGGTCAAAACACCTTGCTGAAAAGTTGCCATTCAAGGTCAGTTCCGCAACAATCCGGAATGAGATGGCGGTATTAGAAGAACACCAGCTGATCAAAAAAGAGCATTCGTCTTCGGGACGGGTACCTTCAAAGCGTGGCTATCGCTATTACGTCGACCACCTGCTGGATGCAAATGCGCTCACGGATAATGACCTGGTTGTTATCCAGAATTCTTTAGGGACAAGTTTTCAAAAGATTGATGAGATTGTTTCACATTCGGCGGATATCCTGTCCGACCTGACTTCGTACACGGCCTTTACCCTTAAGCCAGAGCAAACCGATGTCCGCTTAAGTGGGTTTCGGGTAGTCCCGTTGGGTAACCAAAAGGTAATCGCCATTTTGGTTACCGATAGTGGGGACGTTGAGAGTCAGTCGTTTACTTTACCCCGTAATTTTGATACCGATGCACTCCAAGCGGTAATCAGGATGATTAATGACCAGCTAGTGGGACGACCACTAACTGAAGTTGTTAAGCGGCTGAATGATGACATCCCAATGCGGATTATGCATTACATGCATGGTGCGGACGGCTTCTTAGACCTGTTCGATAACGTCGTTTCCCGGGCGGCCCGGGAACGCTTCTTTGTCGGTGGTCGGCTGAACATCCTAGGATTTTCCAACAACCAAGATCCGCAAGCCCTGCAGGCGTTATACAGCCTGATTGATCGGAACGACGAGTTGTCGCACCTACTTGACACCGGGGCTGATGATAAGGATGTCAACGTCAGGATTGGTTCGGAAATTTCTCAAGACCAGGTATTAAAAGATTACAGTCTAATCACGGCAAGCTATGATGTCGACCAGTATGGCAAGGGAATTATTGCTGTACTGGGGCCCACCAGGATGCCGTACTCACGAACGATTGGAATTGTGAATGCCTTTCGTCAGGAGTTAGCCAAGCGACTACTTGACTTTTACCGACACTATTACGATTCATAGGAGGCGAGTCATTTGGCAAAAGAAGAAAAGAAGGATCAGCAGGCGCAGCCAAAAGACAAGGTCAAAGCTGCCCACAATGATAATAAGGCTGAACACCAAGGTGGCCATAAGGGTCAGTGCCACCACCGCTGCGAGCAGCTCCAGAAGCAAGTTGACGACTTGAAGAAGCAACTTGCGGACAAGGATGATAAGTACCTGCGTGCTGAAGCGGAAATTCAAAATATGACGACCCGCTTTAATAAGGAACGTGCCCAGATCTTGAAGTATGATGGTCAGGACCTGGCAAAGAGCGTTCTTCCCGTTCTTGATAACCTTAAGCGGGCACTAACAATTGAAGTTAAAGATGAAAATGGCCAACAGCTAAAAAAGGGTATTCAAATGGTCCACGACCACTTAACGGCGGCCTTAAAGGACCATGGGGTCACTGAGATCCCCGCAGAAGGAAAGATTTTTGATCCGACCTTGCACCAGGCGGTTCAGACCGTCCCGGTAGAAGGTGATCAGAAACCGGAAACAGTTATTAAAGTCTTACAGGCTGGTTACCAGCTGAAAGACCGGGTTCTGCGTCCCGCAATGGTTGTTGTGGCACAATAAAATATAAGAGAGGGAATAAACAATGGCAAGTAACAAGATTATTGGTATTGATTTAGGTACTACTAACTCCGCCGTTGCCGTTATGGAAGGTAACGAGCCCAAGATTATTACTAACCCAGAAGGGAGCCGGACAACGCCATCCGTTGTTTCATTTAAGAATGGCGAAACCCAAGTTGGTGAAGTTGCCAAGCGGCAAGCAATTACTAACCCGAACACGATTTCTTCTATCAAGAGTCACATGGGTGAAGCCGGCTACACAGTGGAAGTCGACGGTAAGAAGTACACTCCACAAGAGATCTCCGCGATGATCCTTCAATACATCAAGAAGTATGCGGAAGATTACATTGGCGACACCGTTGACAAGGCCGTTATTACGGTACCTGCCTACTTCAACGATGCTCAACGTCAAGCAACTAAGGATGCCGGAAAGATCGCCGGTTTGGACGTTAAGCGGATTATCAACGAACCAACCGCTTCTTCTTTGGCTTACGGCCTGGACAAGAAGGACAAGGACGAGAAGATTTTGGTTTACGACCTTGGTGGTGGGACCTTTGATGTCTCCATCCTGGAATTAGGTGACGGGGTCTTCCAAGTCCTTTCAACTAATGGTGATACCCATCTGGGTGGGGATGACTTCGACCAAAAGATTATGGATTGGTTGATCGACGGCTTCAAGCAGGAACACGGCATTGATCTTTCACAAGACAAGATGGCTCTGCAACGGTTGAAGGATGCCGCTGAAAAGGCCAAGAAGGACCTTTCCGGTGTTCAGGAAGCACAAATCAGTCTGCCATTCATTTCATCCGGTGAAAACGGTCCCCTCCACTTGGAGAAGAGTTTGACCCGGGCCCAATTCAACCAGTTGACTAATGACCTGGTTGAACGGACGAAGCAACCAGTATTGAATGCTTTGAAGGATGCGGACCTTTCATTCGATGACATTGATGAAGTTATCCTGAACGGTGGTTCGACTCGGATCCCGGCCGTTCAAGAAATGGTTAAGGAATTGACTGGTAAGGAACCAAACCACTCCATCAACCCTGATGAAGCCGTTGCCCTTGGTGCCGCTATCCAGGGTGGGGTTCTGACCGGTGATGTTAAGGACGTTGTTCTGCTTGATGTTACTCCACTTTCTCTTGGTATTGAAACCATGGGTGGGGTCTTCACCAAGTTGATTGACCGGAACACGACCATTCCAACATCCAAGAGCCAAATCTTCTCAACGGCCGCCGATAATCAATCTGCCGTTGACATTCATGTTCTTCAGGGTGAACGGCCAATGGCAGCTGATAACAAGACCTTAGGGAACTTCCAGCTGACAGACATTCCAGCTGCTCCTCGTGGTGTTCCTCAAATCAAGGTTACCTTCGACATTGATAAGAACGGGATTGTTAACGTTTCTGCCAAGGACATGGGAACTGGTAAGGAACAAAAGATCGTTATCAAGTCCAACTCTGGTCTGTCCGACGAAGAAATTGAACGGATGAAGAAGGATGCCGAAGAACACGCTGAAGCCGACAAGAAGAAGAAGGAAGAAGTTGACCTGAAGAACGAGGTCGACCAAGAACTCTTCCAAGTTGACAAGACCTTAAAGGAAGTTAAGGGCAAGGTTCCTGATGAAGACATCAAGAAGGCCGAAAGTGCTCGTGACGACCTGAAGAAGGCCAAGGAAAGCGGCAACCTTGATGACATGAAGGCCAAGAAGGACGCCCTCAACAAGGTTATCCAAGACTTGAGTGTCAAGCTTTACAAGCAGGCACAAGGAGCCCAGGGTAATGCCCAGGGTGGTGCAAACCCGACTGGCAACGCCGGCAATAACGGTAACCAAAAGGGTAATGACGATGGCAACACCGTTGATGGTGACTTCAAGGATGTTACCCCAGACGACAAGAAGTAATTTCTAATTGCTAGATGCATTGTAAAAGCCAAAGGCCGCGGTTTAGGACTTTGGCTTTTACTTTCGTTTCCGATCTGTGGTATAACTATACAAGCAATTAAGTTGTGAGGGATATAAATGGCAGAAGAAAACTATTACGATGTTTTAGGTGTCTCAAAGGATGCCTCTGAAGCAGATATTAAACACGCTTACCGGCGACTCGCTGCTAAGTACCACCCGGATGTTAACCATGCACCTGGCGCGGAAGAAAAATTTAAGAAGATCAATGAAGCTTACGATGTCTTAAGTGATTCGCAGAAGCGGGCCCAGTATGACCAGTTTGGTTCTGCTGGTCCACAGGCCGGAGCAGGTCAAGGCTTTGGTGGCTTTGGCAATGGCGGCTTTAGTAGCCAGGGCTTCGGTGGCGCCAGCGGCTTTGATGATATCTTCAGCCAATTCTTTGGTGGTGGCGGAAGTCGTCGTCCTAACCCAACTGCGCCACGGCAGGGTCGGGACCTCCAGTACGCCATGACACTGAAATTCATGGATGCCATTTTCGGGAAGACGACGACCATCAAGTACGACCGTGATGAACAGTGTAAGACCTGTCACGGGACCGGTGCCAAACCAGGTAAGTCCGCGACGACTTGTAAGCGGTGTGGCGGTAGCGGCGTAATTGTTACCGTCCGCCGGACCCCATTGGGAAACATGCAAACCCAAACCACCTGTCCAGAGTGTAACGGGACTGGTAAGGTAATTAAGGCTGCCGACCAGTGTCAGACATGCCACGGTAGCGGCCACGTTCACGCCAAGCACGAGTTGGAAGTCAAGGTTCCAGCCGGGGTTGACGATGGCCAGCAGATGCGCCTTGAAGGGCAAGGTGACGCTGGTGAGAATGGTGGCCCCGCTGGTGACCTGTACATTGTCTTCAGGGTTACCCCAAGTCGGGACTTCCGGCGGGATGGTACGACTATTTACGTTGATCGTGACATTTCGTTCGCTCAAGCTGCCTTAGGGGACGAAATCAAGGTTAAGACCGTTCATGGTGACGTTGACCTAAAGGTTCCTGCCGGGACGCAGTCAGAAACTAACTTCCGCTTACGGGGGAAGGGTGTTCCTTACTTGAATGGCAAAGGAACTGGCGACGAACACGTTACCGTCCACGTCAAAACACCGAAGAACCTCAACAAACGCCAGCGGGAGGCAATGATGGCCTTCGCTGCTGCTAGTGGTGAGGATGTCAAGGGCGTCAAGAAATCTGTCTTGGATAAGCTTAAGGACGCCTTTGAGGACCGTTAATACAATAATGATTAAGCCAGGAAAAGGGACAAGTTGTCCTCTTTCCTGGCTTTTTTCGTTATCGCTTTCATAAAGGGGTATAATGATAAAGAATACGTTATTATTGGGGGATTAGACAATGTTAATCGATTTTAATCGTGCGAAAAAGATTGCTGCTGGTTGTCTGGCAATGACCAGTTGTGGCTTTGCCCTTTGGCTAAGTCAAACTAATAGTTTTGCTGCAGACAACACGCCAGCACCAGTAGTGGTCGCTGACCAACAAGCGCGGCCAAGTCAAACGGCGCCTGCTAAGAGCCAGACAACGCCAGCACAGAGCACAAACTATGACCATGCTGACCAGGGAAACTATGCTAACCTTGATAGTGCTCAGATTAATGACCAGGGACAGTTGACTGTTAGTGGCTGGCACGCTACTAACGCCGCTAAGGACCGCCCTTACCACTACATTATTGCCGTCAATAAGGCAACTAACCAGGAAATTGGCCGGCAAAACGTTACTGACCAGGCCGTGACGCGTACAGATGTCCAGCGGGTTCACAATGTCTATGGCGCGGATCAATCAGGCTTTAACACAAGCTTTAAGCTTGGCAAGGGACTGGCGAAGTTAAACCAGGTACAGATCGTAAGCCGCTATACGAATGATGCACAGGGGAATGGCAACGCGGTTGACTACTGGTTTGCACCAGTGACAATTGATCGTAATAACCGCGCTAACCTTGATGGGGCAACGGTAGCTAAGGGCCAAATGGTTATTAACGGTTGGCACGCAACGAACTTGGCTGCCGGCAAGGGCCACCACTTCATCATTGTCCTCGACCGGACTAGTAATCAAGAGGTGGCTAGACAGCTCGTTACACCAGTTAAACGTCCCGATGTTGCTAAGGCATTTCCGGGAATTGCGGGTGCTGACGAATCTGGCTTTACCGTCAAGATTCCACTGACTAAGTTGAACCTTAACCACCAGCTCCAGGTTATCAGTCGGTACGCCGGCGCAAGTGACGGGAATAGTGATTACGTTGATTACTGGTTCAGTCCAATCACCAGCGGCAACCAGTTTAGCCAGGGCTATTTAGACAGCTTTAACCTTAGTGATGGCCATCATTTAACCTTCAGTGGTTGGCACGTTGATAACCTGAGTGGGTTTGAGAACAACCATTACGCAATTCTCTATGACTTGACGGCCCGCCGGCAAGTGGCGGTGGTAAACACAACCACGGTAGACCGTCCCGACGTTGTCCGGGCCTTGCCAAACGTGACGGGCGCAGCCCAGAGTGGCTTTAACGGACAGTTTGACCTGACTAAGGCCTCACTAATTTCGGGTCATAGTTATGCGGTGGTTAGTCGGTACTCCACAAGTGACCAGGGTAACGGGGACCAGGGGCAATACAATGATTTCTGGTCCGCACCGGTTGTCTTAAACCAGCGTGCCTCCTGGCTCGACAGCGTTAAAATGTCTAAGCAGGGATTGCAGATTGCGGGGTGGATGGTTAGTGATGCCGCCCTTGCTAAGAAGTACCCGTACGTGATTGTCCTGAACAATGGTAAGGAGATTAAGCGGGCCAAGCTGACCTTGACTAACCGGCCTGATGTGGCAGCGCGCTATAGTCAGGTTTATAACAGTGCTCAAAGCGGCTTTGCGACGACCGTTCCCTTAGACCTGGGCACGGCTAATGGAACATTAAAGCTGATTCTGCGCTTCAGTAACGATGCTGCGGGTAATGGTAACTTCGATGACCAGTACAGTCCTGATTATGCCACCAATGCTGGTGCCTTTGACCAGATTAATATTACCGCCAACTCGATTTACGTTAGTGGCTGGCACGCTAGCAACCAGGCGGTTAACAAGCCATACCAGTTTCTGATCTTTGTTGACCAGAATGGTCATGAATTGTACCGGCAGGAAGTTCTGGACAAGAACCGGGCACGGACTGACGTGGCCAATGCCTTCCCCGCAATTTATAACAGCGGTCAATCTGGTTACCAACTGGCCTTTGGAATGCCAAACCAGCTTCGTAACCAAAACGTGCGGATCATTCACCGCTTCACGGATGATAAGCTCGGGAACGGTAACTACGTTGATTACACTTCTGGCCCTGTTTCGACGAGTCTGATGCGGACGCCAATTGACTACCGGATGCCCTCTGAGTACGGCCCGTACCCGAATGTTAGCCAGTTAAAGAACTTCTGGATTCACGTCCGGATTGGTCAGAACCGGGTTTACATGATGGACGGTAACAACGTTGTCTACACGATGTACTGTACAGCCGGTCGGTACGTCAATGGGGTCAGCCTGACGCCAACCGGGACCTACTACGTGCAGAATGAACGTGGGGACCTCTTTGACTATGGGGAACACTGGACCTCATGGAAGGACCACGGGGTATACCTCTTCCACAGCGTTGTCTTTGATGCACCATGGCATGATGGTCACTTTGATCAGGCCCAGTTGCGGTTGCTTGGTGTTTCTGCCGGGTCACACGGTTGTATCCGGCTCCCAATTCCGGATGCCAACTGGATTCAGCACAACGTTCCCGCTGGTACCCGGGTGGTAATTGAAAACTAGGGTTGATTAATCAAAACGAGATCATGGTGGTAACGCCACGACCTCGTTTTTTAAATTTCGGTTTGTCTTTGTTATACTAGATAAGAGTATTTTCGTAGAAAGTAGTGAATAAGCATGACAATGAGTCTGGAAGAAATGAAGGAGCGCCAAAAGCACATCCGTAATTTTTCAATTGTTGCCCACATTGACCACGGTAAGTCAACGCTGGCCGACCGGATCTTGGAAATGACGGATTCGATTAGTAAGCGTGAGATGAAGGACCAGGTCCTTGATGATATGCCGTTGGAGCGTGAACGGGGGATTACCATTAAACTAAATGCGGTGGCCCTTACCTACCATGCTAAGGATGGGCAGGACTACATTTTTCACCTGATTGACACCCCGGGGCACGTGGACTTCTCTTATGAGGTCTCGCGTTCACTGGCGGCCTGTGAAGGCGCAATCCTAGTCGTGGATGCCACTCAGGGAGTGGAGGCCCAGACATTGGCAAATGTCTACTTGGCCCTGGATAACGACCTGGAAATTCTCCCGGTCATTAACAAGATTGACCTACCGTCCGCTGATCCGGAGGGGACCAAGGCCCAGATTGAAGACGAAATCGGTCTGGAAACTGACGAGGCGGTTGACGTCAGTGCGAAGACGGGTCTCAATGTCGATCAAGTTCTAGAGAAGATTGTCAAGGATGTTCCCGCCCCTACTGGTGACCTGACCGCGCCCCTTAAGGCCCTGATCTTTGATTCGAAGTACGATGATTACCGTGGGGTTGTCCTGAGTGTCCGGGTATTTGAGGGGACCGTGAAGAAGGGTGACCGGATTCGGCTGATGAATAGTGGAACCGAGTACGAGGTTGCCGAAGTCGGTATTAACTCGCCCAAGCCACTGGCCCGGGATGTTCTGATGGCGGGGGACGTTGGTTACATTACCGCCGCAATCAAGGACATTAAGGATACCCGGGTCGGGGATACCGTGACTAGTGCTGACCACCCTACGGACAAGCCATTAGAAGGTTATCGGCAAATGACGCCAATGGTTTATGCCGGCCTGTACCCAACTGACAATGCGAAGTTTAATGATCTTCGGGAGGCCCTTGAGAAGTTGCAGCTAAACGATGCCGCGCTTGTTTTTGAACCAGAAAGTTCCCAGGCCTTAGGTTTCGGTTTCCGTTGTGGTTTCTTGGGATTGCTGCACATGGATGTTGTCCAGGAACGCCTAGAGCGTGAATTTAACCTTGATCTGATCACCACGGCGCCATCGGTTACCTACCACGTTGACCTGGCCGATGGCTCCACGGTTGAGGTGGAGAACCCAGCTGAGATGCCTGATGCTTCCTCAATCAAGGCGATTAAGGAACCTTACGTCAAGGCATCAATCATGGTGCCAAATGACTATGTGGGCCCCGTGATGGAACTTTGTCAACGGAAACGGGGGATCTTTGAGACCATGGAATACCTCAGCGACACCCGGGTGAACGTAATTTACCATGTGCCGTTGTCAGAAATTATCTTTGACTTCTTTGACAAGCTGAAGAGCTCGACCCGGGGCTATGCGTCGATGGATTACGAAATTGACGAATATAAGCCAAGTAACCTGGTTAAGATTGATATCCTATTGAATGGTGACAAGGTAGATGCACTGAGCTTCATTGCCCACAAGGACTTTGCTGCTGAGCGGGGGCGGGAAATTACTTCCAAGCTGAAGAAGATCATCCCTCGGCAAAACTTTGAAATCCCAATTCAGGCGGCAATTGGCTCTAAGATTATCGCCCGGACAAACATTAAAGCCTACCGGAAGGATGTTACTGCCCGGATCCACACTGGTGATCCCGACCGGCGGGCCAAGCTGCTGGAAAAGCAGAAGCGTGGTAAGAAGCGGATGAAGGCCGTTGGTAAAGTTGATATCCCTCAGGAAGCCTTCATGGCCGTTTTGAAGACCGATGAGGAAACCGACGAGCGTTAAACGTTGATATAGCAGCATTCTTGGAAGTATATGCATATATACATTCACCCAGAAAGTGCTGATTTTACCACATTTTTACCACATGGCTTAATTTGTGGTAAGCTTAGGACTCTTTATAAACCTCGTCAAAGAGGTTTGCTGTTTTACGCTTAGACTTAGTTGTTAAGTGAACATAAGTGTCTAAGGTTGTGGAGATTCTCGAATGTCCTAAGCGTACCTGAACTTCCTTAGGCTTAGCACCTGCCTCTAGCAGCATCGTAGCATGAGTATGGCGCAAACTGTGAAAATTAAAAGGGAATCCCAGTTTCTTTTCAACCAAACTTGAGTAGTATTTAATTGCGTTGGGAGTAATTGGTTTCCCATTATCTTTTGTGCAGACAAAGTCTGAATCGTAGTAGTACTTCCCGTACTTTAATCGATTTTTACTTTGCCTGCTTTTTTCTTTAACAAGAATATCAATGAGCTCCTGACCAATTTCAATAGTGCGATATCCGGCTGCTGTCTTTGGCTTCCCTATACGAACGTCGTGAGCACTATACTGAAGCATCTGTTGGTGTAATTCGATTGAGTACCCATGAAAATCTACATTTTTCCATTCAAGCCCACAAACTTCACCGCGGCGCATACCTGTAAAGAATGCAATCATCATTGGAACGTAAAATGGATGCCCTTCCGGAAATAATGATTGCATCTGTTTAAACTGGTTCATTGAGATAATTTTTAAGTCTTGCTTAGTTTTCTTACCAATCCGGTATTTTGGTAAAGTGACATATAAAGCAGGCGAATTATCAATTACTTGCCAAGGATGAACGGCCTGCTTAAAAGCTTCTTTTACTACCGACAAAATTATTTCTACAGTGTGCTTTGATAAAGTTGTACCATCTTTTTTGTAGGCAGTCGATTTGGCAACTTTATCGATAAACTCTTGCAAAATTTCAGGACCGATTCTTTTCATTTCATATTCACCTAAGTTAGGCAGGATATACTTGTCAAGTATGCCTCGGTAGTTATTCTGGGTATTTGTACTAAGATGTTTCTTGACATAGTTGTTGAACCAGAACTCAAAGAAATCGTTGACTGACGTTTTGTCATTTGAAATAACTTTACCAGTGGACTCATACTTTTCGATAACTTTTCGCAACTTTTTGAGAGCTTCTTGATAAGTTTTTCCTCCATATCGCTCAATTTGATGGCGTTTACCATTTTTCTTAGCGACATCTATTCGGTAGTACCAGTTATTGCCATGTTTTCTAACTGTTCCTTTCATTGTTCTCACCTCCTTTCATCGAATATGTGTTCTCTATGTGTTAAAATAAAAAGGCAAAGATGTTTATGTTTCACGTTCTCAAAGCCCGTCAGCTTAAGAACTTTTTGTTTTGCAAATATTCTTTACCCTTAAAATCATTGGTCGTTACAGTGAATCGGTCGCCAAACTATCTTCACTGCTAACGGCTTTTTTGTTTTGCATTATTTTCCGATGGCTTTTAATTGTTACCATTAGCAGCATCGATTGAGGCCCAACGATTAACGTTGTCTACTTGATAGTCGTATCGTTCTTGTGGTGTGGCATTCTCATAGATGGTGCCTTTCCAAAGGCTATCATTATTGTCGTCAGCCCATACATCTGGGTGATTATCCCAATCCCCAGTTTTCTTATTATTGGAGGAAGATGATGCATCGGCAGCCTGAGCCTTTGAAGCATTACTTGTACCAGTGCTTGAAGAGCCACCATTTGAACTGCCATATCTACTAGCTACCTGTTCATCGTCTGACGACTTAGCTTTAGCTGATGCGTTTTTAGAGGATGCTTTTACTTTAAAACTATACTTGTGTTTACCAATCAGGTTCCCAGAATCATCCTTTGCTTTTAAAAGCACTGGACGTTTAGTGCTTTTAAGGATAGCGATATACTCGCCACGAGCATGACCACCTTTGTTGATCTCTTGATTCATTTCATCACTGATAGAGTCAGGAACATCAACTTCTTCGTCAAGCTGGTTTTGAGTATTTTTATTTGGTTGGTAAGCACTAAACGTTTGAGCCCACATGCCAGAAGCGGACATGTCCTTAGCTGATTTGTTATAAGCAGTATAGTTAAAAACCATACATGTCTTACCGTCATCATTTTTGGTAAGCGATACTTTTGTGATTTTGATAGTCCATTTTGGTAGTTTAGCCGTATGTCCGTCGAAACTGCCGTGTGGTTTTGAAATGTCAGTAATATTATCCGTTGTGCTCGTAGCAGCGCCTGGTGACTTTGTGCTTCTGCCATCGAAGACGGCGGTTATTACTATCCCAAGTATTCCAATAACAAATGCTGCAATAATTACCCAACCCCAGAATTGCTTGTACCAAGGGGTGGGCAGATTCTTATATCTATCTGATCGCATATTGCCACCTTATTTCCTGTTAGTTTCCAACTTGTGCCAAGCAAAAAATACAATTCCAATGATAAAAGCCAACCATGACCAGATAATCAAATCCTTGTAAATACCTGCATTAACGATACCGAGTAGCCAGGCAACTAACATCATAATCATCGAAGCAATGTCAGGGCCAAAATTATCTTTATTACGAGTAACGATATAAACAATTCCAGAAGCAAGATAAAGAATGGCTACGATTAATCCAGCCGTACCAGCATGGCCACCAGATTGAACAAACGCTTCACTCATACCAGCCATTACTGATTGAATAGCGATAAAGAACGCTACAACAATCATGATGATTCCTACTACTAATTTTGTTGTTTTCATTGAAACCTCCCAATAGCTTTTTTCGTCGATCACGTTTGGACGTAGACTATTTAATATCCCAAGATACATGTATAACTTTACCGATAATGCGTCCTGGATTATCCTTATTCAAAATAATAGGTGTATAGTCTTTGTTTTCTGGTAAAAGCATTACCATTCCATTTTGATGCTTAACACGTTTTAACGTCGCTTCGTTATCACCGTCTACTAAAACAGCAGCTATTTCATCGTCTTCAACGTCTGGCTGTGACCGCAGAGTTACAAGGGCACCATTAGGAATAATAGGTTCCATACTGTGACCTTTACAACGCAGGGCGAATAAGGTACCACTGGGGACTGGCTTTTCAAAAGTTTCCTTTGTATAGCCTTCAATATTTTCCTCAGCTGTAATCGGGTCGCCACAAGCTATTGTTCCAATAATTGGAATCGTAACTTGTTCCAATCCGTCGGATAATGGATAAACAATATTAGGAATATCATTGAGATTTCCTTGTGGTTCTTCACCAACAATTTTCGCAATAGGCACATTGAAAATCATCGACATTTTTTGAACTTTATCCATTAAAGGCTTGTTACGGCCTTGTTCCCAGGAGGCAACAGTTGTTGGCTTTACGCCAAGAACATTAGCAAGGCTTGCTTGCGTATAACTGTGGGCTTTTCTTAAAGCCTTTATTTGACTACCAATATCCATAAAAGATGCCTCCATATTTCTAAATATTTAACATCTTAATTGTATAACAAACTACACATGAAAAGTAGTTTTTTACGCAAAAAGGCAAAAAAATGTTGCAACTACGTTTTAAATGTAGTAATATATAGAGCGTAGAGAGGAGGAACAATATTGAAGATTTCCATTAGGGCAGCACGCCAAAACAGCGGACTTACCCAAGAACAAATGGCAAATGCGCTAGGTGTTTCACGTAAGACTTATCAAGACTACGAACATGGTGAAACCGCAATGCGTATTGATAAAGCTCAATTGTTTAGTTCTTTAACCAAAGTCCCTATGGATAACATTATTTTTTTACTCAAAAGCTACGGATAAAATGTAGTTAATAAGGAGTTGATGCAATGGAAAAGCAAAATAAAAAGGAGCCCGTTAAGGCTCCTGTAAAAATTGACGAAAAAGAAGCAAAGGAATCGTTAATTACTTTTCGTCAAAGTCTAAGAAAGTTTCAATCGCGTCCTTGACAAGATTGTTCATTCTCTGTTGCTGGTAGATGTGCTCGTAATTTATCGCTAAGTCTTCTTGCTTTTCAGTATTTTGCACTGCCACGGTTTTCAACTGTTCCATAATTTCGGGGCTGTCAAAATTCTTATTGAACTCACCGATGAATTGCGACCAACGACTTTCAAATTCTTCTTTTGTCATAGGAATTCACCTCCTTTGAGGTGATTATATCAAACAGAAAGTAGGTGAAAGCATGGAACTCATTTTAGTAGACAAACACGAAGAAGTAATTATAGATGATGAACCGAAACGTGAAATTACTGATTTCACTTTGTAAGGAGGTGCGAACATGTCTAGTCGAGAAATTGACTCACCGTTATATTCAGTTCCTGATGCTGCAAAGTATCTTCATACTGATATCAGGCTAGTGCGAAGTGCAATTAAACTCGGATACTTGCCGGTCTTTGATTTTGGGTCAGTTAAAATTTATCGGCCTGAGATGGATAAGTTCATCGTCAAGTACATGGGCGCTGGTAAAGGGTCAAAGCTCAAGCGCCTAATCGACAAAGGTGAGAAAGCACAGAAAACACAGCTAGATGAGGGTGAACGTCAAATCTATGTATGAGGTAATGAAATGTTCACATTTATGTTTAGTTTGCCAACAATCGTGCTCGACCTACTCGGCATTGTCTGGCTCATCAAAAACTTTTTAAGGAGGTGAGAGCATGAAATATTTTGCAGGATTTGCACTCGGTGTTGCGATGACTATCAGCATGATGTACGAGTGCTTCACAGTTTTTTGCATCTGCTTGTTCGTTAGCTTTGTCTTAGCACTTAGCGTATGCAAACCGATGATGGACGACCAAGGCAAAAAGAAAAGCGCTAGTGCCCGCCAGCACTAACGCCTAGAAAAAGCGAATATGAATAACTTTTATGTATCAAGTATACCACAAAGGAGAAACGATTATGAACGACTTAGAAGTAAAAAGGCAAGCTGACCACCTGGCTGACGAGGGGCTAGTCATTATGTCGCTGGGGGAACAGATTCGCCATGCCAGCAATGAAAAAACTTGTAGTGATTTAATTTTTAAGGCGATTACCGAGAGTAGCAAAGCTATTATCGCAGCCATAAAAATGAGAGATGAAATGATTGCTAAGCAGAAGATTGTGGGGGTGGCAGAGAATGATTAATTGGGACGACTTACAACGACAATATGACGAATCAAATCCATATTGTCCATGGATTGAAGATGAACCTAGCTGGTATGACAAGCAACGTGAAAAAGAAGAGTACCAAGCAGATATGGAGGAAGAGTAATGGAAGAAAAAACTAAACGGTTAGAGTCGGAGGAAGACTTATACAAGGCACTTTATTGGCGACACCAAATTGAAATGGAACAACAAAAGGACGACAAGCAGCGGCAAAAAGAAATTGACGAAACAAATAGTTGGTACGAACCGGCACGAGACCAACGTCAAAATACCTTGGGCTATGTCAACTCACTGATTGACGATTTCTTTATGCGCCAGTACGAAAAAAATCCTCACTATCGGTATCGTTCACGTAATGGTTCTGTTTCTAAACGTGAGATTACTACGTTTAATCATGACGATAGCAAGCTCCTAACTCATATTCCTAATAAGTTCATTGCAACAAACCCAAAGGTTAAATGGGGCGAATACAAGAAGACATTAACGGCCACCGACGATGGGCGTGCTGTTAACGAAGATGGCGAAATCGTTGACGGTGTGACTACCACTAAAGGTATCAAAGTAATTATTAAATCACCGGAGGAAGAAAGGTAATGGTAGAAGCCGCTAAATCAACCGAGACCGATAAGCAGGAGCTTTTTAAGGCACTAGCTCAGTTTCACCAGAATTTAAAGCAACCTAGTAAGGACGCTAAAAACCCTTATTTTAATAATGACTATGTATCACTAGAAGGAGTACAAAAAGCTGTCGATGAAGCCTGCAAAGGCACAGGACTGACCTATACACAACTGGTCTTTGATGACCCTAAAGGAACCGGAAAATCGGTTATGACAGTAGTCCTTCATTCAAGTGGTCAGTCATTGAAAAGTGGAGCTTTAACTCTAGTACCACAAAAGAAAGACTCACAAGGATATGGGTCGGCAATCACATACGCTAAGCGTTATCAGCTGGCGGCTATCTTTGGGATTAGTTCAGAACTTGACGATGACGGTAATGAGAGCTCTCAAACCGCTCAAAAGGTTATGCAACAACGTAATTATCAGCAACGTGAATACCAGCAAAACAGATACAACAACGGAGGCAATAATCGATGATTTACACAGCATTTAACGGACGTTTAACTCGCAACCCAGAACAAGGACAAACCCAACGAGGCACTCAATATGTGACCGTGAACGTTGCCACAGATAGTTCTCGTCGTGACCAGAACGGTGAATACCTTACTACGTTTGTACGTGTCACGGTATGGGGACAACGTGGTGACTTCGTTCTACAACACTTTGTAAAAGGTGACCCTATCTTTGTAGCAGGTGAGCTTGTTCTCACCACCTACCAGACACGGGAAGGAGAACAACGGTCTTCACTAGAGCTAACGGCTGACAACGTTGGTTTCGTGCCACAGGCTCCTAAGAACCGTGCTCCACAAGCACCACAACAAACACCACAAATGATTAATAGTCAGGCCCAACGTCCACAGCAGAATGCACCACAAGCTCCGCAAGGACAAAATATGAACTATCAACAAGCACCACAGCAAAATAACCAACCGCAGGGGCAACCTAACAACGCTGGCACACAATACGACCAGCAATCTTTAGACAACTTAGAACAGAATCTACCATTCTAGCTTATGTTACCCGGTAAAGCATACTACCAAGACGGACGCTGGGTGATTCTCTTAGACGAGGAACCCAACTTTGACAGGGTACGCACGCTCAATGATGGCAAAAGTAATGGTGCCCCGGTGCAAGTAGAGTTTACTGACCCTCGTAAGGCTCGCCCCAAACAACGGGCACTCTTCTTTGCCTTGCTTGGTGATATTAGCAAGTGGTCAGGTGTTCCGGTTAAGTGGTTGAAAGAATACTTCTACACACGATACACGGTAAAAACTGCTGGTAAGGAAATTAGTCTAGCAAATGATACTCAAAGTACGGTAACGGACGCTACTGTACTTCTCGACGACGTAATCAGATATGTATTTGAGTTTGATGTACCTATTAATGAGGCTTACTTGCTACTGCCTAAAGACGAGAACGTCTTTCAATACGAATGTATCAAGCACCGTGATTGCCTTATCTGTGGCCGTCACGCAGACATACACCACTTAGAAGACGTTGCGGGTAATAACGTTGGAATGGGCCGAAACCGTCGCTATATGGACCATACGAAGTCTAGACTGGTTGCTTTATGCAGGAAGCACCACAACGAGATTCACCAAGTAGGTACAACCAAGTTTTGCCAGATACACCATTTAACGAATATTGGAATCAAAGTTGATGCAGCAACGCTTAAAAGAATAGGAGTACAAGGAAACTATGAATGAAACAAAGAAAATTATTGAAAACAGAAAATTTTTACTAAGCATGTACGATGTAGTTGATTGTGACTTCAAAGAAAATATTAATTCTAATTCACCTATCAAGTTTCTAGAGTTATCAGATAAAGAACAGGAAGCACTTGTTAATTATTGTCTTGCAGCATTTGTTCCGTCTGACCGCGTCTTAAAAAGTCGATCGTCTTATGGAATGAAACATGTCTTTGAAAACGAACCATATGGTTTTTACACCTATAACGGTCAGTTCAAAGGTGCGATGCTGATTGCTGGTTTTCTTCCTGTTAACCCTCATGAGATGAATTGGCAATACAGAGTGGATAAAGGTTGCTTTGGCGCCGGAGGTTCATTTGCGCGCAACAGAAACATTTCACGTCAAACGGTATCTTTACGAGAGATATTTGATTTGCTCAAATGTATCCCAAAATCAGAAAGAAAAAAGGCTTTTAAGACTCATTTAACTGGAAGAGCAATTAGCGAATTTAACTATGACTTAAATAATGGCGGGCAAGCTTTTAAGTAGTTTCTAGGACATAAAGGAAGTGCACTATGGTAAAGATTAGGCGTGACAAATCAAACCATGTAACGATACTTGACCAGCAACTAGTTCGTGACAGTCGACTATCTTGGAAGGCACGAGGAATTTTTGCCTACTTATGGTCACAGGCGGACGAATGGGAGTTTAGTGAAGTTGAAGTATCCCGACACGCTAAAGACGGCAGAGATTCATTGCGCTCCGGTTTAAACGAGCTTGAACAATATGGATATTTAGATAGAAAACGTGTCAGGAACAACGCGGGCCAAGTAAGTTCTTCCAAGTGGATTTTGCACGAGAAACCTATGTTGGGAAATCACACACAGGAAAATCCTACACAGGAAAACGGCACACAAAGATACCATCAAGAGAAGATAACATCAAAGAAAGATAACATCAAAAGAAGTAATAGTCAGGCAGGGCCTGACAACACCTCCCACATTCGTAAAGAAGTCATTGAGTATCTCAATCAGAAGCTAGGAACTAGCTATAAATCAAACGCTTCTAAAAATAAGACAGTTATCAATGCACGGGTTAACGAAGGCTACACAGTAGAAGACTTTAAAACCGTTATTAATAACAAGGTCAACGATTGGGGCAGTGATTCTAAAATGTCTAAATATCTTAGACCAGAGACACTGTTCGGAACGAAGTTTGATTCTTATCTAAACGAAAAACAAATCAACAGTCAGCAACCTACTCACCAAGGAAAGGATTGGTTCGCTGGTTTTAATAGGGAGTGATAGATATGGAAGCTATTGGTTCCTTTATCAATATGAAACAGGTACGTGAGCTTGCTAAGCGTAATGGAGCTAACGTAGACGACCCTAACCTAACCGATAACGTTAAAGATTATAGGCAGGGTATTTATCAAACGTGGGTTAAGTCTGCTAAGCAGAATAAGAATGACTACTACAACTCACTATCACTATATGACGGTGGGCAGAAGGTGTCGTTTGAATTCTCACGGTGGAAACCAGAGCTGCAAGCAAACGTCCAGAAAGCAAAAGACGTTGGCAATCAGGCGTTCATGTTGGCTAAGCAAATGCTAGAGAAACCAATGAAGGTTGTTATGGTTGGTGGCCCCGGAGTAGGGAAGACGTCGCTAGCTTTAGCAATGCTAAGCACTCTAAAAGAACATGGCAAAAGCACGCTGTTTGTATCAAGCGCAGAGTACACAACTATGTACAGTGAACGATACGACTACCCAGATATTAAAAAACGTCTAGAGAGTGTCTCTAAGGCAATGAAAGAGGTAGATATATTAGTTATCGATGACTTCGGTACGGAAGGCGGTGTGCGCTCTGAGAGGGCTGTTAGACGTGACGTTATGTCTGAATTAGAGCACGTCGCCAATGCCCGCTTTGACATTCAGAACAATCGTACACTAAAGAGTACCATCGTGACGACAAACAACAACATTCAGGAGCTACAAAACATTTACAGTCCCAAGATGATTAGCCGGTTAATGCCACACAAGGCAGCTAATCAAATCATCTTTGACGGGCTAGAAGATATGAGGGAATGACGTGGAACATTTTGGAAAGAAAGTAAAGTTGGACGGGTACACCTTTGATTCACAGAAAGAAGCACAGTTCTATCAAAGGTTTATCAAGGACTGCGGACATAGGTATAAAGTCCACCCGTCTTATCCGCTACTAGATAAGTGTTTGGTTGGTGGTTATGACATGAAAGCACATGGCTACCGACCAGACTTTGTTGTCTACGACGGTGAAGAGGTAGCACACGTCTATGACGTTAAGACGTCGCTGGATAATCGTGCAGTAGACGATTCGGCAAAATTACGCTTTGCAATTTTTGCCCGGCGTTATGGTGTACCGGTTGAAGTGGTTGTCCCTCGAAAGAACGACTTCAAAACGAAACTATTTGATTACTCGAATGCGAAGATTCAAAAGGCACACGCTAAAAGAGATGTGCACGGTAACGTAAAGACCTATAAAAACGGGCACGTTAAATACGCCTACTATGACGTGCATAAGAACGTTGAGTACGACATTCACGACACGATTGGATTTTAGAAGGAGAAAAAATATGGCAAGTAATAATTTGAATGATTTAAAAAATGTACTGTTTAACGAGTTAATGCGGTTAGATGACGACGACATTGAGCCAGATAAGTTAGCAATGGAAATTACCCGGTCAGAAGCAATGGCAAAGACGGGCGAGGTGATTGTCAAAATTGCTGACACTCAATTAAAGGCGTCAAACATCAAGGACGGGTTTAACGGATTTAACTCTACAATTCCATCAATGATTGGGCTTCATGAAAAGAAGCGCAGGATTTAAAGCGGCTCCGATTGGCAGCTTCAGAAAAAACAGTTGTGGCTACACGATGATTAAGGTTTCTAACAAAGGAAAAACTGCGGAACGTTGGAGACCTTATCATAGGTATCTATGGGAAAAGCATTACGGTAGGAAACTACCAAAGGGAATGATACTGATTTTCCTTGACGGCAATAAAAACAATTTCGATATAAAAAATATTGCTGCTATTACACGGGCTGAATCACTATATCTTACCGACTATCATTTATGGTTCGAAGATGCAGAACTGTCGAAAGCTGGTACGTTGATTGCTAAGGTTGCTGTCAAAGCTAAGGAGAAATCTAGGGACGTGAAAAAGAAAGTAATAATCTATATGGATAATGGTCAAACCGCTGTCTTACACGATTGCACTTTGAAAAAATTCATGGATTCGTTTAAGAAAAATCATTTTGAACAATTCATGATTACAAGCCAAGCAATGATAAACATGAATCATGTTGTAAACGTTGTTGAACAGGCAAACGACGATTGAAGACCATTGACGAGGAATTAGTAGGATATGGATTTAAGAAATAAATATAACATGCAATATTACATTTGCTTGAGAAATGTTCCGGGTTCACTTAGGCCACTAAATTTTCCTGGGCCACCGGCACATTTAAAGATTAAGCGAACTAGAAAACGTCAAATTGAACGGGCTAAATTGATGATGATTCAACGTGACCATACTTGTTATGAATGGTCACAATGGTGGCCCAAGAAGGCTAGAAAACCTAAGAGGTGGAAGCAATGAACAAAGCAAAACTAGGAAAGAGAATTAAAAACTGCCGGTTAAAACTAGGCCTAACCATGGAAGAATTTATAGAGCGTATAGATAATAAACCGGGTCGTGGTAGAAGCGGAACCGTTAATAACTGGGAAAAAGGGAAAAATGTTCCTAATAAACAACGCTTAAAGAAAATTGCCAAACTATGTGACACAACTGTACAAGAATTAGTTGGGAGCGGCCCTATGTTAACCGAAAAACAAAAGAACTGTCCGTACTGTCACCCTGGAAGCAAGATTAACGGTATTGAGGCTTGGTATAACGGTGAATTGGCTTTAGGACAAGTGTTAGACGCTGGCGACTATATCGATCTTTACTTTGACCCAGTTAATCAGTATTTAGATGCTGAAGGTGAGGATTCTCTCTTTGTTGATGTGAAGTTTTGTCCTTGGTGCGGGCGTCCATTAAACGAGGAGAAAAAACAATGACGATTGAAGAAGCCATTAATGCTATGGAAAACAAACAACCGGTCTATTACATGGGTGACTGCTACGACATCATTTACTGCAAGCAGAGCACGACAGGTGATGTTGCAATAGTACAGCGGCGGTCACTCAGTAATCGTTATGGCCCGGTTGAAATTGAACCAAGGTATTTAAGTTTGGGGGCGAATCATGTTTGAGAAAATCATGATTATAACGATAGTTACGCTGTGGGCAGTAATGCTTATTGGAGTTGCCAGTGCATTTATAGCATGGCTAATAAACTTTATTTTGCATTTAGTTTTTATGGTTGTGTGAAGCAACAAAAAAGCGCTCACAATGGAGCGCCCTTGAGGTAAAAATAATAACAAATTAATTATACCACAAGGGAGCGAGAAGCGTTGGTAGACAGTGTATTTGGTAATCTTGATCGAGAAAAAACGACCGAAGCTTTTAAGGGGTATCTAAAGGAATGGAAAAAGTGGAAGCTTAAAGCTCTACAGCGTTTCCCAGGTATTAAGTCACCTAGTATGGACGGACAACCGAATGACGGTACACCACATGACCCGGACGGAAAGTTCGTTGGCTTTGCTAGTGCTGACTATGAGTACAAGACACGAGTCAAGTGCTGCACGGTTTTGATGAGTGTGGGCGAAGAGGAGGAGATCTTAGGCGACATCTTACTGCATCGCTTTATCAAGGGCTGGTCAGCTGCTAAGACGATGATGTACATCAACGATCACTACAACGAATACCTAGACGACAGGACATTTCGGCGTAAGCAAGAGCAAGCACTATGGGAAGGTGCTTTGATGTGTCCGGACGATGCTGTCCGCATTCAAAAGTGAAGTTGTCCGGTTTTTGTCCGCTTTTTGCCGGTATTTGACCGGTTTTAGGCGAAATAGGGGGTTAATATGATATTGTTCGATAATTTAATTGAACTCACGATTACTAAATACACGACCTGAGCAAGGCGTTAAAGGGCTCTTACGTGTAAGTGAGACGTCTTAAGTATATTTACACAGTCAACTCAGATCTCGCTATACGCAGCCGAACCGGGTCAGCCGGCATCATAGGTGCAAGTCCTATACTTCGGCTTTGGTACTTGCTACTCTCTCCTTTAGAAATGCTAATAGATAATTAAGTATAATAAAATGAAAGTTCAACCAATCAATTCCAATTTATATTCGGTGATTTAGTGACAAAATGCATCGTAGTAGCAAGTATCAGATACATAGCTGGCGCAAAATCTTAAAGCGAGGTGAAAATGCCCCTCGTCTTATTTCGTAGTCAAGCGCCGGCATTTCGTGGAAAGACGGTCATGGCTCCTGTCTTGAGCGGTTCAGGCTATCGAGGTTCGAGTCCTCGTTTCCACATAAGGCCAGAAAATATATATAAAGGAGCTGAAAAGCACCTACTTTACATTTTTAGCACACTGGCCGAAATATCACCCAAGCCTAGTTATTTGACTAGGCTTTTTGTATTATTGTTTTGGGTGATATATATGGATAAAAAAGAAGAACTTAAAGCAATAATGGAGCATCCTGAGTATATGCTAATTGCTGAAAATAAGACATTAAAGCAGAGAATTAATTCTAAAAAGATAGGAAAGGAGGATGTCAAAAAAGCCGTGGCAGTAACAGCTAAAAATAAAGGTAAATCTTTAGTTTCGGATGTATTGAATGGTAAATGGTTCGATCTAGTATATGACTTTGTAAATACAGGTGAGCAATTAAGAGATAAGCTAGATGATGCTAAAAAAATGCGTTTAATTGGTGAATGTTTGCAAAAGTCAGATAACCATGAAAAAATGTTGAACAGCCTTGTTGATTTGATTACTAATCCATATGGACTGACGTTATATTTGAAAATAGTTAACTTACTTTCAGAAGCTCCAGTAGACGGCGATATGCTTGATATACTGTCCGATTATTTAAGTAATCTTGCAAAGGAAGATAACTTAGAAAAGGCATTTTCAAGAAACAAAACAATTCTAAACTTGATTGATAAGTGTTCCCCTCAGGCGTTAATTCTTTTAAGAAGGGCTGATGAATGGCCTTTGGTAAAAGGAGTAAAGGTTTTAGAAATAAATAACGGCTATGTTCAAGGGGACAATAGTCGGCCAATTGCTAAATCTTTTGTAGAAGCTAAGCAATTTAGTTCAATACCAGTTGATGATATGCAAATGGCCATTATTGATTTAGATACAAATGGATTAGCTAAATTAGTATATGGTACTATGATGTCCAATCCATCAAGGAAAATTACAGTTGAACAGTTAACTGATTTAGGTAGGATTGTTAGAGAAGCAATAACGAGAAAGTAGATAATCATTAATTGAAGTCAGCCTAGCGCTGGCTTTTTTGTTTGGAGGAATACATATGACATGCAAACGAATTCTATTAAAACAGTATCGCCAATTGCCTGGTCATTTTTGGTGTGTTCACCCTCGCCCACAATGGCGGAAAATTCGTAGATATGATCATTACAAGCGACACGTACCAGAAGGGCTGTTGGAGTATAAGCCATTAACGGTTAGCGGAGGTAATACATATGATTGCTAAGATTATTCTATTCATCTTCTTGATGGTTATTTGTTACTTCATCTACAAAACGTGGAGTGAACGCTGATGAAATATACTAAACGCTTTGGCCTGGTATCAAGCTGGCAGGAGTATCAGATGTTGTGCCGTGCTGAAAGACATATGAAACAAAAGAAAAAGTCGACAGGTCAACACTTGTCGGCTTTTAAAGTACATAAAAAGGGTGTGTAATGTTATGGAAATAAACATAATTGATGTTCAACTGATGCAAGCTTTTCATGATCACGATATTGAGACAATTAAAAGACTTCAGAGTACAAAGCTTAACTTAGATAATAACTAATCATCTTTTATTATGGAGGTAATGCACATGCAATGGTTAGCGATTATACTAACGGCCCTATTTGTGGCTGCTAAGTTGGTGGGCATCGTTACATGGAGCTGGTGGCTAGTGTTCTTGCCAGCATTAATCTACTTAGGTATCTGGCTGCTGTTCTTTGTAGTAGCACTGGTGGTAGCTATCATGCAAAGCGGTGACTACTGATGCCTAGGTATCGAAGATGTAGACAGCCTGGTTGTCATGCAATGGTTAAGTATCCTAATCACTACTGTGCTAAACACTTTGAGCATGAAGCAGAGTACCTAGCTAATCGGCAGCGATGGGCACGTAAGCATGCTGAGCAGTATCAACATCATGAGCAGCACTACAATCACCATTACAATGTCGTCACTCGTAATCGTAGTGAAGAACGTAGTGATCAGTATAAGTTCTATCGTAGTAAGCAATGGGTTGACCTAAGGCAATCAGTGTTAGACCGTGACCATTACCTTTGTCAATACTGCAAGGCATGTGGCAAGCTAACACCAAACAGCAAAACGGTTGACCACATTGTACCGATTGCTTATGACAGTTCGATAATGGCAAGCAAAGACAACCTTGCAACAATCTGTCGAGAATGCCACAGGCTTAAGACACAGTGGGAACAAGACTACTACGGTACCGGCCAAGGCATGAAAAAGAAAGAAGCCCCGGAAATACACGACATCCACCGGATATCAATTTTGATGCGAGAAAAATAATTTATCCCCCCCGGTGGTATAGACCAGAGAAGAGCGGCACACAGAGTCGACGTCGTGCACGCGGGCAACATTTTTCAAAATTTTACCCCGGGGGGGTAGTCTGACTTGAAAGGAGGGCATTTGATGGCTAAAAAGGTCTATTATCAGCAGAACGACGGGCATTTACCAGCTACACCGCCGCATTATTTAGGGACTCTAGCTAGTGCCTGTTGGCGCAAAATCGTGCCCTTTTTAGAATCAACCGGACGGGTTGAACGAATCGATGTTGGTTTAGTCGAACAATACTGTGCCAACTATGAAATCTACCGGAATGCTTACCAGGATATTCAAGATAACGGTATCCAGGCTAAGATCTTTACTTCATTACAAGATTCGACCGGAAAAATCGTTGGTAAGGACTTCGCAGGCTTTAGGAAGAACCCGGCGGTGGCCACGATGAAAGATGCACTCAATCAGCTCAATTCAGTCGGTATTCAGCTTGGACTATCGCCTAAGAGTCGGCAGGAACTGATGAGTATTGCTAGCCACAAGAAAAAAGATGATACAATGAGCGCAATGAAGAAATTCTTTTCTTAAGGAGTGCTGCACTGTGCGTAAAAAGACTGATAAGGAATTCAAAGCACAAGTTTATAAGTTGGTTGGAAATAAATATACTGAAAATGTTAATAGCGTTTTGGAGCAGGTTTTGTAATAACCTGCTTTTTTATTGAAAGGGGGTGATGCTATGAATATTGACCTTACTCAATCGCACGATGTACTTGGCGTATATCACAGCATTGACTATTCAGAGATTCGCAAACAATATACTGATACTGGGACACAATATTGCTTTGATGTCCTTGATGGCAAAATAAAGACAGGTTATTTAATCAAGCTTGCTTGTTTTCGCCATTTACAAGACCTCACGAGGCAGGACACGGTAGACTTTCCTTATCATTACTCAATTGATGAAGCTAATAAGCTATTAAAATTTGCTAGTGTTTGCCCCGATGTTGATACCGGTGAGCCAGCTAAATTAATGGATTGGCAGGAGTTCATTTTTTCTCAACTAATTGGTTGGCGTAACAATGAAGGCGGTAAAAGATTTAGCCGCGCAATTGTTTCAATTTCTCGTGGGCAAGGGAAAACATTTTTGATGGCTATTTTGATGTGCTATTCATATTTGATTGAATCTATGGGGCTATCTAATCAAGATTACCTAGTTACATCAATCAACTTTAAGCAAACCAACAAGATTTTTGGCTATATCAAATCAATGATGCGGCAAGTGTCTTCAATTGGGCCATTTAAGCAGCTGGCAAAAGAAACAGACCTGCGCCTACAAAATGACCAGATTATTGAAAAGAAAACTAACAATATATTGCGTGCCATATCTCATGAATCTGGTCAATATGACTAGCTAGGCTCATTTCACTTTACAACCGCCATTTTTGATGAAATTGGTGAAGTCACGAGCCGTGAGAAAATTAGTAAAATCATTTCTGGTCAGGTTAAGGTAAAAAACCGTCAGTTCATTCAAATCTCAACCGCTTATCCAGACCCATCGGTTCCATATCATGAGGACGAAAAGATGATTGAAGAACTAATGGAAAAAGATAGTGACCGTGATGGTGATACTTATCTGGGGCTAATTTGGAGCCAGGATAGTTTGGACGAAACATTTAAACCGGACACCTGGATAAAAAGCAATCCGCTTTTGGGGCTTGAGAGTCAAAGAGAAGTGCTAATGCAGGGGCTACAAGATAAACGGGACTCCGATATGCTTGCTGGTACAGTTGACGACTTTCAAAATAAGAACCTCAATCTTTGGTTACAGGAAGCTACTAATAGCTATTTAAAGCTATCCGACATTGAACGGGCTATCGTTCCTAGCTTCGATATTCGAGGCCGGGACGTTTATATTGGCTTTGACTACTCGATGTTTAGCGATAATACGGCGATTGCTTTTGTTTATCCCTACCAGGACGGCGATGGTCGGCAGAAATGGCACATTGAGCAGCATAGCTTTATCCCGTGGGAAAAGGCCGGTTCTATCCAGGCTAAGGAAAAGCAAGATGGGATTGACTACCGGCAGTTAGCTAAAAAGGGCTTCTGCACGATTACCAGTCACCCACAAGGCTTAATCAATGACGACCAGGTATATAACTGGCTGCTAAGCTACGTCGAAGAAAACAATCTGCACGTGATCTTCTTTGGCTATGATGCTTGGGGTGCTACGAATGCGATTAAGCAAATGGACATCAACACCGATTTTCCTTTGGAAGCAATCCGTCAGCGAACCAGTGAGCTGAAAGATCCAACAAAGTTCCTTCAAAAGATCTTCGTTGAGGGTAACTGTAGTCGTCTGGACGACAAGATTATGGAAAAGGCTCTGATTAACGCTGAAATCTACGAGGATAAGATTGGTATTCAGGTCGACAAGGCAAAGGCAACTCTAAAGATTGATGTGGTCGATGCAATTATTGACGCGCTCTATCAAGGTATGTATCACTTCGAGGACTTTGGGATTGCTAACGATAAGAGCCAGCAAGTCGACCGCATGACGGCTGAACAGGTTAAGAAATGGTTTGAAAGCGAGGATAGTGGTTTACTTGATAACTAACATTTTTAAATTTATCTGGAAATACTTTGACGTTATCTGCTTCCTAGCTGCGATTATCTTTGCAGTGTGGGGCTTTTTCCTTCTTAGCTTCACAGCTGGTATTTTTAGCGTTGCTGTTAGCCTTGTCGTACTTGGTTTTCTAGTAGAGCGGATTGCGTCCACACTCCAATGAAAGGAGGTGAATGTAATTGCCGTTATTTAATCAGAAGGTTAGCCCGGGACTAACGATTGCGGATGATACTGATATTCTGCACTTTCTCAACCCGGACGATAACGATAAGTATATCGACGCTCGAACGGCGTTAAAGAATTCGGATATTTACTCGATTATTTTTCAATTGAGTGCAGACCTAGCAAACGGAAAGCTAAAGGCGGACGCACCACGCGCCCAAGGAATTCTTAATAATCCTACACAGACGAGTAATGCGCATGCTTTTTGGCAATCGATGTTTGCACAGCTACTGCTGGGTGGTGAGGCGTTTGCTTACCGGTGGCGTAATCAAAACGGAACAGACATGACATGGGAGTACCTGCGACCTTCGCAAGTTACTCCTTTTTTGTTAGAGGACGGTTCTGGACTGATTTACAACGTCACTTTTGACGAGCCTGAGGTTGGCGTTATGGAAGCAATCCCGCAGTCTGACATGATTCATATCCGCTTACTTAGTCAGAACGGTGGGAAGACTGGTATGAGTCCGCTCTATGCACTGACCAATGAACTACAAATTAAAGACCAGTCAAATAAGCTCACATTAAGCGCTCTGGGGCGTTCTATCGTTGCCCCAGGTATTTTATCGATTAAGCACGGAGGATTGCTCAGCGACGAAGACAAGGCGTCTCGTTCGCGGAAATTCATGAAGCAAACGTCTGAATCTAAGAATGGGCCAATCGTGCTTGATGATTTGGAAGAATACACACCGCTAGAGATTAAATCTAACGTCGCTCAACTGCTTAACCAGGTTAACTGGACAGGGGCACAAATCGCGAAGGTTTACGGCGTATCTGACAGTATTATCAACGGTCAAGGTGACCAGCAATCATCAATTCAGATGATGGGCAATGCTTACGTTAAGTCATTATCCCGGTATGCTAAGGCAGTCACGGGAGAGCTTAATAACAAGCTAAACGCAAACATTAAACTCGACTTGCGTCCGTCTGTTGACCCGTTAGGCGATAATTATGCAACTGCTGTTTCTAATTTACGCAAAAATGGAACAATTGCCGCTAACCAGGCTTCGTGGTTACTCAAAGAAGCGGATTACTTCCCGGCTGATATGCCTAAGGCAAGTGAACCGCCTAAGCCTATCTCTACTAGGGATAAACCAACGGAAGGAGGTGATAACGATGAACAAGATTAAGGTCAAGGGCGCCGTTGTATCTAACGACGATGCTGAGATTTACGACTGGCTGGGATATGACTGTGTTAGTCCTAACCAGGTCGAAAACGCACTGGACAACGCCGACGGTGATGTTGAAGTTGATATTGCCAGTGGCGGTGGTTCTGTTTTTGCTGCTTCTGAAATTTACAGCATGCTAAAGAGCTACTCTGGCAAGATTGTGGTTAACATTCAAGGCTTAGCCGCCAGTGCCGCTAGTGTTATCGCAATGGCCGGCGACGAAGTTAACATGTCACCAACTAGTCAAATGATGATTCATAAGGCTTCAACGGTTTCAGTTGGTAACGCCGATGATTTTGCACACGATTCAAAGATGCTTGACGTTACCGACCAATCAATCGTAAACGCCTATGAAGCTAAGACTGGAATGAGCCGTGATGACATTTTGCAACTGATGTCTAACGAGACCTGGATGACTGCCCAAGATGCAGTTGACAAGGGATTTGCCGACAATGTTTCTGTTGGTTCTCAGCAACCAGCACAGGTTATCAACGCTGTTTCAGCACCGGTTTTAAGCAGTGATGCAATTAATAAGATTAAAAATACTTTGGCTAAAGTACGTAGTGCCAAGCCGAAAAACAAGGTGGAAACGCCTGTAAATAAAGAAGAAAAGCCAACTCCTAGTCTGCGTGACCAGAAACTGGCTATTTTATTTGGAAAGAAGGATTAAAACCTATGAATGTAAATCAATTAAACGATGCTTGGATTAGTGCCGGTCAAAAGGTGTCTGATTTAAACGCAAAGTTAAACACTGCCGTTTTAGACGACAATTTCGCTAAGGACGAATTCGCAAAGTTAAAGGAACAACGTGATAACGCCGTTGCACAACGTGACGCTATCAAGGACCAACTTGACGAAGCACGTGCCTTGGAAGTTAAGAACATGGATAAGAAGGATAAGAAGCCTTTAAACAAGAAGGAAATTGATATTAAGGACCAATTTGTACGGGAATTTAAGGACATGGTTACCTCTACTAAGGAAGGTCAAGGTAACGGTGGCCTGACTATTCCAGAAGATATCCAATACACTATTCGGACATTGGTTCGTCAATTCGCAACTCTGCAAAACTTGGTTAACGTTGAATCTGTTACGACTACTTCTGGTTCACGGAACTATGAAAAGCTGTCTAATATTACCCCATTGGCTGACTTAGACGATGAATCCGCCAAGATTGGTGACAACGACGACCCAGAATTGACTCTTATCAAGTACGCTATCCACCGTTACGCTGGTATCACTACTGTTACTAACAGTCTGCTTAAGGACACCGTGGAAAACATTATGGCATGGTTGTCAACTTGGATTGCTCGTAAGGTTGCTGTTACTCGTAACCTTAAGATTATTGACGCAATGGGTAAGCCAGCTAAGAAGCCAACCATTACTAAGTTTGACGACATTAAGGACTTAGAAAATAACACCCTTGACCCTGCCATTATGGCTTCGTCTAGCTTCGTTACTAACCAATCTGGTTACAATATCCTTTCTAAGGTTAAGGACGCCGAAGGCCGTTACATGCTTCAACGTGACGTTACTCAACCAGACACATACCGCTTAGACGGTAAGACTATTACTGTGGTAGCTGATAAGTGGTTGCCTGACATCTCTGGTGCTCACCCACTTTACTTTGGTGACTTGAAGCAAGGTATTACCCTGTTTGACCGTGAACACATGTCATTGCTGTCTACTAACATTGGTGGCGGCGCATTTGAACAAGACTTGACTAAGATTCGTGTCATTGACCGGTTCGATGTGGAAGTCATTGATGATGGTGCATGGGCCGCCGCCTCATTTAAGACCGTTGCTAACCAACCTGCTACTACTACAGAAGCTTCTGGTGTTGCCGGTAAGTAATGAGGTGAGTGGCAATGAGCGGTGAACAACAACTAGACCCGTTAGTACCTCGGGTTCGTGACATGCTTTATCTTGATGATGATAGCGACGACCAATTACTCGATTCATATATTAAAGCCGCTCAAGCCTTTATCCACAATGCCATTGGCGATGACATTAATGGCTTCTATGCTGATAATCATGTGTCATCGTTGGTTACTTTAGCTGTCATGTCACTGGCGGGTACTTACTATCAGAACCGATTGGCCTTATCAGATGTGCAGTCGTATCGAGTCGACCTGACGATGAACAGTATTATCGGTCAACTACGCGCTTTACGTAACACTTTTGAAGAAAAGAAAGAGGGTAACGATAATGGCAAAGACTAGTTATCGCTATCCTCTTTATCGTATGCGGCATAAGGCTCATTTTGGTTCAATCAAGAGTCACCAGAACAAAATGGGCGTAAATGTTAGTGGATTCGTCGAAGAATTCATTTTGCACTATGCAAAAATCAATTTGAGCATTTCCCAACGCTATGGGACTGCCGGTTCTACACTTGAGCACTCAACAATCATCGCAATTAGACATAACGACAAGGTTAGAGAACCGATGCTTGTCAAATTAGCTGATGGAATTACTTACTCAATCACTAATATTTCAACTAACCGCGATAACTATATTTCGTACGATTTATTAACGCTGCAAAAGTACACAAAAGGCGGGGGTGGTGCTGATGGCAGACGGAATTGAGATGGACGAATTCCTTCAAAAGTGGCTTAAGCAAGTCAAAAGCATTAGCACTGAACTAACCCCTAAAGAAAAAGAGCGTATCACTGCTGCTGGTGGTCAAGTGCTTAAAGAAAAGCTACATAATGTGACTAAAGAAAAACACTTCTCTACTCATAACGATAAGAAGTATGGTCACGCGGCTAATAACATTGACATGATGAAATCAGATGTTGATGGTGACCATAATGGTTCTATTACGGTGGGCTGGAATAATCACTATCATGCCATGAACATGATGCGACTTAACGACGGGTACAAAGGCTATACGGCCGACCATTTCGTTACTAATCTAATTCAAGATAACGCTGTTTCAAATGCTGTCTTGAAAGCAGAATCTGACGAATATCAGAAAATGCTGGATGAGAAGGGCGGCGATGATTAATGTTGGCTGTTTTGCGTGCGCAAAAGTTACTGCAGGGGATGAAAGATAGCCTGCTTGATGCGGTATATACGAGTAATTTGCCAGTTGAAGAGGTTGATGATTCATCACGTTCGGTGGCACTTATCACCGATGTGCGTTCTGACTTAGCACTTCCTGGTAATAGTGACTTTCATGCACAAGATAAGCAAGTCGAGGTTCAAATCTACTACAAGCTAGATGGCGATGACCCCGATACTTTTGAGACGAAACTAAAACACCTGTTTATTCAAAATGGGTGGGTGATGCTTGATGATCGTGGCCACACTGTTGACCCTAACACTCAACAGCTAACGGCTACGTTTTATTTTGACTATTTTGAAATTGAGACTGCTTAGGCGGTCTTTTTTATTTTAAACAGAAAGAAGGATATACATGTTAATTCACGGTATTAAGAAGGCCTGGATTGCTCTTAAAACTTCAGATGGTAAAAACCTACTAACTGATGATAAGGGGCTTTCCCAAAACGGTATTTATGAGTTAGACCACAACGTTTTAGGTGTGGCCAGTTCTGAATTGAAGGGGCTTGATGGTTCAAAACTGGAAAAAATCAGTGGTAACAACATCGTTCAGTACAGTTACGCTGACCCGCTGAACCCACAAGCAACACTGTCTATCAACAACTTGCCAATGGAAATTTTGGCTAAGCTGGTTGGTATGGAAAAGCAAGGCACTGGTTGGCAGATGGCCGACACAAAGCCAGTTGGTGCTTTTATCGTTGAAGCACCATCAATGACTACTAATGACGCTGTTTACTTTGCCTTCCCGTCCGGTAACTTCCTGATGGGCGATAAGAAGCTGGATACGGATACTGATTCTAAGAAGACACCGGTAACTGACCAACTGACTTTTGCTGCCATTGATGACCCGAATATCAACGATCTGTATCGGATTTATGCAACGACCGACTCCGATTGGAAGGATGAGGAAACGATGTTCAAGGAATTGTTCCCTGATTACAAAGGTGCTTCATCTGTTTCAGCTGGAGGTACTCACTAATAGCGCAAAAATTGTCGCCTAAGAAATTAACAGTACGAAAGGGCGGCTTTTAGAAAGGAACTACGAAAATGGAGATTTACGTAAAACTTTTTGATAAGAAATTCAATGTAAATGTGACCAATAAAGTCTTTCGTGAAACGATGCTAGCGCAAAAGGCTTTCGCTGAAATGAATAACACTGCAGGAAAGAGCGATGCAGAAATCTTTGATACTAGCATTGCGGCAAACAAGCAAGCTGTGAACTATCTCAAGGACACCTTGAAGCTGACAAAAAAGCAAACAGATGCCCTTGATAACATGGACTTTGATGAAACGATGTCAACAGCTAATTATGTTTGCTATCGGGCAATGGGTATGTCCGATGAACAAATTGAAGCGGAAAAAGAAAAGGTGGCCGAAGACCCAAAAAAGTAAATTGGAAAGCACGCGAGTGGGAATTAAAAAATCGACTAGAAGACTTTGATTTTGCTGAAAAGCAAGCAATTTCAAGATTTGGCTGGTCGATTGATACCTTTGATAAAACGGACTACTACCGGATGTTAGAAATAATGTCTGCTAAGGATCAAAAAGATCGTGCAGTTGACCCACTTAGTGCAATCATGGGTATTCGTGCTGCGCAATCAAAGAGGAAAGGAGGTAAATAAATGCCAAAAGTAAGTAATGTCATGGCGACCAAGATTGCCCTAGATATGGTTCAGGCCAGCACGTCAGTCCGCAATCTAACAACGGTGGTTAATAGTGCTACTCAAGCATGGAAAGCCAATGTAGCTAATATGCGTGCAGCTGGTGACTATGCTGGTGCGGCTAAGGCTAAGTACGAAGGCTTAGGCAATGCTATCAGTGCTCAACGCGATAAGATTGAAGCCCTTGAGCGTAAGCAATCTGAGATGAATACGATTGATAAGGAAGCTGCCGATCAATACCTTGAATTACGGTCGAAGCTCAACGAATACCGTGAAGAGATGGACAAGCTCGATACCACTACTGAAAAAGGAAAGGCAC
The DNA here is from genome assembly GCF_947381485.1 of Limosilactobacillus avium. Lineage (NCBI taxonomy): Bacteria > Bacillati > Bacillota > Bacilli > Lactobacillales > Lactobacillaceae > Limosilactobacillus > Limosilactobacillus avium. The sequence goes on from NZ_CANCWN010000001.1 coordinate 81,686, forward strand.
GGTATAAAGAACTTGACGAAGCGATTACACGTACTAAGCAAGAGCTTGATAGTCTCGACACCGGGACGGTTAAGTCCGCCGAACAGTTTCTTAAGTATGGTCAAGAGGTTGACCGTGCTAAGGCTAAGCTGGCAAGCTTACAAGCTCAACGGCAACGAGCTGCCCAGCAAGTTGACCTAGAAAATAGTGGTGTCATTCGTTTGAACGCCACCATGCGAGCTCAGGGTGCATTGGCTTCTGCAACTGCTGAACGGTTACGTTCAGAAGGGCAGAACTACCAGGCAATGACTGTGGAGATTAATAACCTGCGGTCACGATTGGATACTTTGCGGACAATTCAACGATCGGAAGTCCAACTGCTTGATTCTACCAGGTCGCGAATGGGTGAAACCTCAGCAGAATATCTACGACAAGCCACTCGGGTTCAAGAGCTGGGTACCAAGATTCAGGATACTCGTAACCAGATCAATCAACTGAACGAAACCATGCGGCGTACACCAACGGGCTGGCTTGGTAACGTTGCTTCACGTCTTGACAGTATTCAAGGCAGAGCCGACCGGGTATCGACTACCTTTGGTCGAATTTTCGGTGCTACTGCCGCCGCTAACCTTTTCACCAACGCTTTAGGTTCAATTAGCGCTCGTATGGGTGACTTAATTAAGTCCGGTGTTGAATATAACGTTGAACAAAACAAGATGGTATCAACCTGGACAACCTTGACTGGTTCTGCTTCTAAGGCTAAACCGATGATCGACTCAATTAATAGTATGTCGAAGGCAACTGGGCAGAACGTTGATGTTGTTAATGAGCTGGAACAAGGGTTTTACCACCTGAATTCGAGTAAGTCACAAGCCGACGGAATGACTAGTTCTCTACTTAATATGGCCGACGCCGTTGGCTTGAATGGTGAGCAGATTAAGGCCGTTGAGCAGGATATGGTTCACGGTATGGCCACCGGTAAGATTACCCAAGGCGAATTGAACCAGATTGGTCAATACTTCCCGATGATTGATGAGGCGATGGCTAAGCACTTCCATACTACCGTTAAGGGTATGCGGCAGATGGCTAAGGCCGGTAAGATCACGTCGAAGGACTTGCAGGATGTCTTTGAATCATTAGGGAATGGCAAGTACAAGAAAGCCGCCGAGAACATGATGAACTCATATTTCGGTGTTTTCCGTACTATTCGGGCTCGTACACCACAGCTGATTGGTGACGTTACTCGTCCATTTATGAAGATTAGTAATCCGTTCTTACAATCGGTAAGACGGTGGATCAATGACAAGTCGACCGATACCGAATTTCAACGACTCGGTAATCAGATGGCTAGGTCAATGAACCAAATCATCAAGGCGTTCGGTGGCAACAATATCAGTGCTACTAAGCTGATGGACAACGCCATTCGTGGCTTGACGTCTGGTGTGCGTCAGTTTGGTGATATTGTAGCTGCTCACCATACCCAGATTGCTAACTTTTTCAGTGCCTTTAAGACTGGTTCTGCTGCTCAAGCAAAGCTGTTTGCGGCGGTCTTTGTTGATCTGTCTAAGGTAATGCTACCAGTGCTTAACCTGATGGCGCGGTTCCCTAAGACAAGTGCGGCTTTGATCACTAGCTTCTTACTAGCTTCCCGTGCTGTTAGGACACTACAAGCGGGGATTAAGGGATTTAAAACTCTTAAAATTGCTAGTCAGGCAATCCAAACATTTTCAGGTAAGCTCCGTCAAATTCCAACCAGGAAGACTACGCGGATTCAGGTTGATGGTGCACAGTCGACACGAGATTTGCAGTCTTACAGTAATCGCTTAGACCGCTTACCTAAGCAAAAAACGACTAGAGTTTCTGCTAACACTGCACAAGCTGACCGAAACCTCAACGCAGTTCAGCGTCAAGCACGGCAAGTCCCTAAAAATGTAAATGTTCGGGCTACTGCTAACACAGCTCAAGCAACGGCCAACCTTACACGACTTGGTACTAGTGCTATGACTAGTGGGACAACCGCTCTGCGTGGAATGTCACTTGTAGCACGTGGTGCAAGTATTGCCCGTGCTGGTCTTGCAATCCTAGGTGGCCCAGCAGGTGCAATTTCTTTGGTAGTTACTGGATTGCAATTGCTTTATCAGCATAATGCCAAGTTCAGACGATTTTGCAATAATCTTGCAACTAGTGCACGATCCATGGCTGGAAAAGTTGGCCGTTGGTTTGGTAGTATGGCCCGGACAGCTGGACGACATATTTCAACGATGACTCGAAATTGGCAACGTGGTCATCAAAACATGGAGCGCCAGCAACAACGTTCTGCTCGTCAGCAACAGCGTGCTAACCAACGAATGTGGAACCAGTTGAGTCGAAATACTCAACGTGGTTTAAGCCGGGTTGCTCGCCAACATCAACAAGCTACTCGTCGCCAGCTTAGGCTTCAACAACAGTCTGCTCGTCAACAACAACGGGTTGCGCAACAGCTGTGGCGGCGGCTGGGTCGAACGATTCAACAAGGCTGGAACCGTAGCCTACGTTTTGCCCGTCGAGGGATTCAACGTGAACGGCGAGAACACCAGCGTTTCACTCAGCAAGTCAATCGACTTCATTCACGCTTGTGGAGAAATCTGGCTCGTTATGTAACTCAAGGCTGGAACCGGAGTAATCAGTTAACTCGTCACGGGGTACAGCTTCAATTGCGTCAGCACCAGACAATGTCCAGTCGGATTGCTAAGTTCAATGCTGATATGTGGAAGAACATCTTAAACACTTCTACTAACGGGACATCTGCTCACTTCCAAATTCATAAAATTGGCTTAAACAACATCAACGGTGGTTGGACCAGCATGTGGAACAGCCTGAAAGACTTTTTCGCTAAGATTTGGGATGCTATCAAGAAAATTGCTGGCGATGGTATGAATGCTGCCATTGACATTATTAATGGTGGTATCGGCGCTATCGATAAGGTCTGGAATTTCTTCACTGGTCATAGCTCTGGCATGGGAAAAATTGGAAAGATTCACTTCGCCCAAGGTGGTGTTGTTCATCGTTCCTTAGCCGTTGTTAATGACGGCCCTGGTAGTAACTGGAAGGAATTAATGCAATTTCCTGACGGTTCCTGGGGAATGAGTCAGGAGCGGAATGCAACCTTAATGCTCCCGGTTGGTACCCGTGTTTATAACGGGGAAGAAACCAAAGGAATCATGAACGCTGCTGGTGTTGAACATTACGCCGATGGTGGTCTTGTCGGCATTCAACACTTTGCTGGTGGCGGTTTTGTTCGCGCACTTGAAAATTGGGTTGCTGGTATCGGTGACGCTATCGGCGGTCTTGGTGAAAAGTTCCGGTCAATGGAAGATTACCTTGAGACACCTGTGCAGAAAATGAAGAACCTTATCCAAAACGCCGTTGGTGGCGACTATGGTCAAATTGGCCACTGGGGTGAATTAGCCCACGGTGAATGGGACAAGATTACCGATGGTATGACGCACTGGGTACGTCACACCATCACTGATTTCCTCTACTCATTTGAGAACCAATCTTTATCTCGTGACATGATGCGGGCTGCTGCTACTATCAACAAACTGAAACCTAGTGATGGCTTCTTTGGCTTGCTGTGGCAAGTAATTATGAGTGAATCTGGCGGGCGTAATATCATGCAACAGATTCACGATGTTAACTCCGGTGGTAACGAGGCCGGTGGTATCTTGCAATATACGCCTGGTACCTTTGCTAAATATGCTTTACCTGGGCACGGCGAACGTATGAATGACTTCAACCAGTTGCTGGCTTTCTTTAACAACAGCGATTGGCTTAACTCGATTGGTTCGACCATTATTCGTGGTGTAAGCAAGATCGACTGGTTACACTCTGGCCCACAGGGTGGCCGGCGTGATAATTTCTGGCCGCACTTTGCCAATGGTGGTCTTGCTACTCAGCCGTCCATCTTTGGTGAAGCAGGGGCTGAAATGGCTATTCCACTGGACACAATGAAGTCCTCACGAGCATGGCAATTAATGCGGCAGGTGGTTAACTACTACGCTGGTTCGACTGAGACAGCCTCACAGAGTGAACCAACCGACTTATCAAGACTAGAGAAAAAGTTTGATTCTCTTTTATCACAGAACCAAGCTATGATCAGTCTACTTGATAAGCTGATTGGGGTTACTGCTACGGCTACAGACCCTAACGCACGGTACAAACGTACTCAACGTGACATTAACTTAGCCCACGCCCAGTCATTCGTATAGGAGGTGACGTGATTGGCGGGAAAAGATTTAGACATCTCACATATCCGGTATAACTGGCCGAAGTTATTCATTAAGCCGCCGGATGGTGATGAGATTGACGCAGAAGATATTACCAGCGGGTTGCGTTATCTCGATGATGACTCAGACCCGATTCTTACTAACACTTACGCACAAGATGCGGTTACGGACGGTCAAGCGTACTCATATTCACAGATCGGTATGAATACGATCAACAGCCGTTTTTTCTTGAAGTATAGTGACTGGTACGACTACAAAATGAAGAAGCACGAGATTGCTCGCTTCTTCATGCAAAAGGGATTATATCGGATCAGAACCGATGCAGAACCCGGGATCGTTAAATTCGTTCGTGCTGGTAACTTTGAGATTAAAAATCCAGAGGATGGCACACACATCGTGCAGTTTACAATCCCGTTCGATAATCCATCTGGTGTCAAGTGGTCGTACGCATATAGTGACGAGTTAATGGAATACGACAAGAATCTTTGGCAGTACGGTATGAACTTACCGAACGGCCAAGACTTGCAATATCACTTCATTAATACACACAACTTCGACATCTACAACGCTAGCGACATTGACCTGGATCCACGTGAGAAGTACCCAGTACAAATTATTGTGACGGGCTTTCATGGGAAGTTTGACATGATTAACGAAACCACTGGGGACGAGATTATCTACACCGAACCACTAGCCCCCGAAGACACGCTCGTTTGGGATAAACTATCTGTCTTCAAAAACGGCAAACTTGATAATGGTGCAACTAATCTTGCTTGGGTTCGCTTAAAACGGAAGTGGAACCACTTTAAAATCTACGGTTATGACAACGTGGATATCCGGTTCCATTTCCGCTTTGTTTACTTGAATTAAGGAGGTGTGACTATGATTTCACCACTAGAAGCTTTAGAAAATTATCGCTATACCTACTTTGGATTCATGTCACACCCGACAGAGAAGAATCCCTGGCAGGCGACACCGATGATGGCAGTATCTAATAATCTTACTCAATGGGAAGAGGTTACTGGTTTCGACCAATTAGAGGGGCTGCGTGATGGCTTTCTAAAGAAGATTGGCGACTACTATTACATCATTGGTACGGGTGGTTTTTATAAGACTAATGACTTCATTACTTTTACGCCGCTCAAGGGACTGGATAAAGGCAGTTACAAAAACCTATGGGCACCTGAAATATTTCAGGATAATGACGGTGCATATCATATTGTCTACTGTGCAGGTGATATGGATAAAGGTACCTTTGATGTCTTAATTGCCAACTTCGATCCTAAAACCGATGAAATTACTGTACAGAATCAGCCAGTCAGCTTTTACGTTGATGACATCGACAACACTTGGCGGATTGACCCCGACATCACAGTAATTCATGGGATTTACTATCTTACAATTGCTGGGAACTATATTTTTAGCTCGAATGATTACATAGGGCCTTATCAAAAATTTCCAGTTAATTTTGCGCCAACACCGCAAAAGTTTGGGCCACATGATAGCTTGATTGACGGTTGGGTTGAAGGCCCAAGCATGTTTGTAGATGGTGATGCTGTACGATTATTTGCTGACCAAACGGACGGTAATGGGCTGGTATTTCGGTCTGCTACGGTTGACGATATGTTCGACTGGACAGGAATGGAAAAGACCCACTGCTCATTTAAGATGCGGCACGGTTCTATCGTTGTTAACGATTCAGTTAATGCAAGCGTTGATACAGAGGTCGATGATGCGCCTAAAATTGATGATAAATTGACTATTAAAGGGCTACACGATAAGCACGAGGTAGCCCTTACTTGCTTTATGAAAAATTCCTTCCAATGGCAATATGAAAACAATCAGACTAATCAAATTCAGTTTGTTGCCTATGATGACGGCTCGCCGTCCTTCTCGTGCATTGCGATTGAATCAATAATTGTCTTTAATAACGACTTATTTATTATCAAAAACATTGAAGAAGACGACAACGGGTCGGAGTTATATACGGTTACGGCCATGCAATATGTCAATTCTGAAATTGGACGGGTACGTCAACGAAATGTCAGAAATGGTACGTTAACGTACACGGTTGACGCCGTTTTAGATTACTTTCTTAACGACAAGAAGGCTAATCCCTTTGGCTTCACGTATCACGTGTTTGGTGACTTTGATAAACAGCAAATCGAAAACCTTGGTGCCTGTTCGGGTAAGGATATGATTTCAAAAATCATTGAAACCTGGCCGGGCACTATTGTTTATCCCAAGGGTATGACTATTAACGTTTATGCGCCGGGTAGCTTTAAAAAGAATTACGGTCGTCGAATGGTTTACAAGTACCACTCAACTGATATGAAGCTTACTGAAGATTCTACTAATATCGTTAATCAAGTCCTGGCTATCGGTGCTACTAAAGACGACAACGATAACCAAGCTGATAATCAAAACGGTGGTAGTAGCAACAGTGGTACTGGTAGCACTACGAACAATAATAATGGTGGCGGCAACGCAGGCGGGAATACCGGTGGGAATACTGGTAATCAGCAACCTACACAGAAACCACAGCAGCCGGGCGTTACCCCAGGTGCTTCATTGGCTAGTGCCGAAGCCTTTGCTAAATCACCTATCAATTCTGATTTTGGTGTTAATAAAGACGCTATGCTTAGGGACTTTGCCGCACGTGACCACCGTGTCCATGCTTGGGGTGTTGACGTTAATCGTCTTTACGACACCGTTAAAGGACAAGGTATCAGTCCTGAGTGGTTCTTTGCTTACGACTTAACCGAACAAGACCCGATGGCCTGGTCGTGGTTGAACCACTTTGCTAATCACTTAGCTGACCCTTATCAAGACGCCATTCGTGTATGTAACTGGATAAAACAGTGGGCCTACAGTGATGGTTTTACTCCTGCTAGTGGTTTTGGTGCCTGGACTTCCCCGCAAATGCGGGCCCAATGGAATGCCGAATTCCACAAGGGTACGATTGGTCGACTTTACTTACAAGGTACGGCCGCCGCTGTTATGGAACTAGCACACGAGAACCCAGGACGGTATGGCCGGCCTATGGCTTGGTGTGTCAGCATGATTAAAGGCTGGGGGGGACGTGCCAATGGCTAATTTAGGCTGGGGCTGGCCGTTCCCTAATATCCCGGCTAATGGTCGACCAAGAGTTACCTTAAATGGTCAGCAATACGGACATACTGGCTGGATTCGTCCGGGTTCTACTAACGATTATCATGATGGTTTTGACTTTGGCGCTGGTCTTTACAACGGTAATTGCTTGGCTGTTCACCCTGGTACTGTTTATCAGATTGGTTCTTATACCTATTGGTGGTTTATCTGGATTAAATCCCCGGATGGTTACAACATCATATATCAGGAAGGCTTCAGACGTAGCGATATTTATGTCAATGTTGGTCAACAGGTTAATGTTGGTACACCTTTAGCGAGAGTAACCCAAGACCACACGCATATTGGTATTAGTAACAAGCCAATTGCGGTTGCATATCAGCACGCCTTTATGGACGACGGAACCTGGTTAAATCCAGTTGACGTTATTGCCAACGGTATTGCTAGTGGTGGTACTAATGTACCTGACCAACCACAACCAAGCGATCCACAGCAAAAGCAGGAAACCAAAGTTATTACTGAGGATAACAGTGCTCAATTTATTGCGGACGCCAAAAAATATCTTGGTGTTCCGTATGTCTGGGGTGGGCACAATAAAGCTAACCCTTGGGCAGGTATGGACTGTTCCGGATATGTAAGCCAGGTCTATCACGACTATGGGATTGAGATTCCGGCCTACACGATTGCGATGGAACATAACTTCAGAGAGATACCTTACTCAGAGGTTACAACCGGTGATGTTGCCTTTTTCGGCCCTCATGGTGGTACACACCACATTGAACTAATGCTGGATCATAACACTTGTATCTATGAGCCACAACCGGGTGAGGTTTGCAAAATGGAACCAATTAGTTGGAATTGGGGAACCTGGTACGGCCGTAATGACGCTATTCACAACAAGATATTCCCTACTAAGACGGTGACAACAACAGTTACGACTAAGCAAGATGATTCCTCATCATCTGACCAAGTGTCCTACTACTTCCAGCCCTTTACCGTGCAAGACGACCATTCGATTGAAATGTGGGGCCTGCACCCTGGTGAAGACGTACAAGACGACCGGTTTAAAGACCCTGATTCGATGAGAAAGTACGCACTAACTCAGCTGGTACCTGACCCGGTTATCAGTGTGGAAGTTATCACTGAGACGAATCTAGTACCAGTACCTGGCGAAGAGGTTTACCTAACCATTCCCGAGAAGGGCAGTTTAGTAGAACAATCAGATAAAACAACCCAGACGTCGTATAACACGACGGTAACGGTTGTCGGATTTACGCTATACCCGTTTGACCCAAGTCAGGGTACTGATATCACGTATGACAACTTGCAAGCGTCTATCCTTCATGCGCAGACCTATAGCTCTGACTTAAAGCGAATGGAGCAACTTGCCAACGCCATGCTGGATAGAATGCCTGAGGTCTACTACACCAAAAAAGACCCTACTAGTGGCCACACGGTTAAACCCGGCGCTATATGGGCCAATCCATATAGTAGTAAGGAACTAAAAGAAAAAGGGGGTGACAACAACGGCGGAAAGCACGACTCCGGAACAACCAACAACTCCGGTACAACCGACAACACCAGCAAGCCAAGCACCGGCGGACAGTCAGGCTCAACAACCAGTCCTTCAAGCGCACACTAATACCGCGGTGCCTCATGCGATTGCTGATTATGATACCGACTTAATTCAGTTGAACGTGTGGACAGGTACTAAGTGGGTCAATATCTTTGATGGTAACGATATGAATAACCTGAGTATTGACCTACACCGAGTAGCAAAGGTGGTTGACGACCAGGTTATCCAGATTAAAGACGCTGTTAAACGTGCCGATGATGCGGTTAAACAGGCTGGTAAGGCGGTCGATGATTCTGCTACTAATAAGCAGGCTATTGAAGATGTTAATAAAGCAGTCGATGAGGCTAAGCAAAGTGCTAGCGATGCGCTAGATAGGATTAAGAATCTTGCCACTGGTAGTGCAATTCAGGATATCCAAAACAGTATCAAGCAAACGACCGATGATGTCACCAAACTGAGAGACGACCAGGTTGCCCAATTAAAAAACGTCACTGGTCAAATTAACAACGCAGTAGCTAAAGCTAAAGCCGCCGCTGATTCACTTAATGCGAAGACGGAAGCCTTACAATCAGCCGTTAAAAACGTCCAGAGCGACGCAACGGTTGCTACTCAAACGGCCAGCGAGGCTAATATCACGGCTATCGATGCTAAAGGTGACGCCGCTGTTGCGATGACTACGGCTAAGCAAGTCACTGTTGACATGAAGAATGTACAAAACGATATCTTAGCTGCTAAAGCTACGGCTAGTGAAGCTACTATCACCGCTGGCAATGCTGCTAGTGATGCAATCACTGCAAAGACAACGGCTAGCGCGGCTTCTGTTACAGCTACCGACGCAAAAAGTGACGTAGCAGAGGTTAAGGCAACAGCTCAGTCAATCTCATCTCGTATGAGTGCGGTTGAGTCTGATACTGATAAAAGGATTGCCGCTAATAGTACAGCGATTGAACAAAACAAAAGTGCTATTACCCTTAAGGCTGACCAGTCATCAATCGACAAGCTCGATGGTGAAATGAGCAGTGCGACTGCTCAACTAGAAGTGCAAGCCGGTCAGATTAGTAGTAAGGCCGAATCAACAGAACTAAAAAAGGTATCTGATAAGGCCGACAGTGCGCAGTCGGACGCCCAAGCCGCTTCGACTAAGGCAGATAGTGCGATAGCTTCGATTGCTAAGAACACGACGGCGATTGACCAGAACAGTAAGGCAATTGCCCTAAAGGCTGACCAGACAACCGTTGATAAGATTAATAAAACCGCTACTGATAATTCGGCAGCGGTTAATGTTTTAAATAACGAGATTAAGTTGAAGGTCGATAGTACGACGGTTAATAAGATGATTGACGACAAGGGATTTACAACGGCTAAGCAAGCCCAAGCCTTAGTCGACCAATCTGCTACTAAGCTTAGTAGTACCATCACTGAGTTAAAGACGACCGTTGATAAAAACGGTAACTTGATTAACTCGACTAACGACAGGTTAACCAATGTCACTCAAGCCGTCGATGGTTTACAGACTACTGTTAAGGATAAAGCCAATCAATCACAGATAACTCAGTTAGCTAACGCCTTACAAGTCAAGTTATCTGGTTCAATCATTGCCCAAGCAACTGACGTTACTCTTACTTACACAGGCAAGGAAAACGAGTACCCTCCTGTCGCTCCTTTAGTTGGTATGAAGGACGTAGATAAGGGTTCAACGCTGATACTGTCATTTGACTATGTTGCCAGCGACGATACGAAACTGACTCCACAACTAGACGGTGACCCTTGGGTTCCTTGGGGAACCATTGTTAACGCCACTCCTGCCGCTAAAGGTAAGAAGGGCAGCTATAGTATGACGATAACTGTCAATGATGATTCCTGGCAAAAGGGTAACGCTAAGAACCTATGTATTCGTTGTGACGGTTTCAAAGGCACGATTGAGATTACTAACCTGGTCCTTAAATATGCTGATACGACTTTGCATGACGTCCAAAGTAGTTTTGATATGCTTCGTGACGACATTAATTTACGTGTTACTAAAGGTAAGTTAATCAGCCAAATCAACCTCGAAGCCGGTCGGACACTGATTCAGTCTAGCAAGATTTTCCTGGACGCTGACTCAGTAGTCTTCGGTGGAACGGCGTTTATTCCTTCTGCGGCAATTGTAGATATTGCGGCGGATAAGATTACGTCGGGAACACTGGACGCCGGTAACATTCGAGTGATTAACCTCACCGCTGACAATATCCACGGTGGGACACTTGACGTGGGTAATATGCACGTTAAAAACTTCTCAGCCAATGATATTGAAGCTGGTTTGCTATCAGGGGTTACCTTTCGTTCGGGAACCAAAAGCCGGTTTTTTCAGACTTCAAAAGATAATATCTATTGGTTTAAGGACCTTAGTGCCCCTCTCGATGCCGGTGGTAGCTCAATGATTGGGGCTGATACCTATATCAACCCAGCCGGTGGTTTAACAGTTGCGGACACCAAGTTAATTCAACTTACGACATGGGGCGGTGGGAATCTCAACCCCGATGGAACCGTTACTGGGGTATCAGGTACGATGGGACACCCGAAATTAATGGTTGATTTAGATGGTGTTTTTAACCCCATGGACGAATTCGGTAACGATTATGTTAATGGAGGAGCAAAAACATCTTCAATTTACCAATGGGTAAGTGACCATGAATTTACAAGGCTATCACAGCATTTTGGTTTCCAAGTTTACCTTAACAGTAAGATTGACCATTCCGAATTTGACGTTCAAAAGGACGACAAAATGGGTGCTTATTTTGGAAAAGGCAATAACGGTAATGAGATTGAATTTGTGCTTGCCGGTAATGGCGCTGCGTTTAATGTCAACGCCCCATTAAATGTTAACGGTCTGCGTGTAACTGGTGCAAAAAATTCAGTGGTTAAGACTTCCCAAGGCTATGTTGGTATCAATGCTTATGAAACTGCTGAGTATTACTTCGGCGATATTGGAGAAGCGGATACTGGTGAAAATGGTCAAGTAGTAATTGGTATCGACAAAATCTTTAGTGAAACGATTAATACGAAAGTTACATATCAAGTATTTATTACACCATATAGCGATTGTCACGTCTGGGTAGACCAGCGGTTTGGCAATCGCTTTGTTGTTAAATCGGATAAGCCCAACGCCCAATTCGGTTGGGAGCTAAAGGCTAAGCGTAAAGGGTATGAGAATTACCGTTTACGCCATGTTGACGGTATTAAAGAAAAAGGAGAATTCAAAGTATGAATGAAAAAGTAGATGCAAACGAAGTTATTGCAGAATTGCAAAGTGACATTGCTGAAAAGGCACTACAAATTGCCTTGCTAAAGGCACAATTAAAGGCTGCTAAGAAGGTAGAAGCAAAGCCAGAAGAACCAGCACAAGGAGATGAACAATAATGAACATTTACATGAATAAGTTTACCTACAACTACGATGCTGACGGTAATATTTCCGATGCTCAAGTTGGTTTGTACGGTAATGATTCTGACGGTGAATACGTTAGTTGTAATTTGACTATCAAGACTGACGAATTGGGTAAGGATAAGACCTTTGATAACGTCACGATTAGCGATGTGCTGAATCTGGCTAAGGCTAAGGCACTTAAGTACCTGCAACCTGATGATAAGAAAGCTGCAGATACAACTAGCACAACTGTATAAGGAGGCGGTCTAAATGGCTGATTCAATGCCTGACTTAGATATCTGGTACGAACCGTCGCCGTTCCAAAACTCACAAGCTTACGAACAGAAGAACCACAACTGGTCGGTGCTTGCCAACTACGGTAAGTACTTAGGTAACTACCTGAAAGGCATTACGGACGGTTGGGAAGTTCGTTTTGCCGCCCAACTTAACCAAATCCCACAGCCAAATGAAGTAATTGATGCGCGCGTAGATATCGAGAACCACACGTTCCCGGATTTACACGCGCATTTGATTAACATCGAAAAAACACGGGTCAAGTTTGAAGAATCTGACTATGAAGGCGCTGGTTCTAATTCACTGGCTATCAACCTTAAGATTCGTGACCTAGGAACGGATTCGGCTGGTATGTCCTACTCACCGCAAGGAACGGTGCAGGAAGACACACCCCGTATGGGATATACGGAATGTCAAATTAAAGACTTATCGATTGTGCCAGGTTAGGAGGCTAGATTATGAGTTTTAACCCACACGTAAAACTGTTCGTTGAAGATGACGAAGGCAATAAGCGGCAGGTCTACCCCGAGACTGATATCGAATCACTGATTGGCTTCGGTGATAAGAACGGTGACTTGGTAGACCGAATTGCAAAACTAGAAAAGAAAGTGGACAACCTGGATAACCTTGTCCGCTACCACTAAAAGGAGGAATGAATATGGTTGAAGCTACTAAAGCTTATTTACGAGATAAAGATAATAAGAACCTACTGGTCGGCTCTGATTGGTCAATCATTCAGAACAAGCCTAAAAATCTGGCCACGACTGATCAATTGGGGAAACTATCAGATTGGAAACGTGATGGTATTCAATACGAGAACGGTGCTTACGACTGGGATCACGTCAACAACGGGTACAACTGTGCCTATCGTGTCGCTGATTTTGGGAGCTTTAAGCTGGTTGAAGTCCGGCTGGCGTTCGGTGTAAATAAGGACATCGTGCAAGAAGTTGAATGTATCAAGATGCCAGCCGCAATTCGTCCCGATGGAAACGAAGAATTCCTAATGGCCACCGGTACTCGTGGTGTCATGATCCACACTAAGCCTGATATGACAGTCGGCGTATACTGCCAGCAATTCGGCAGCGGTGATAAGTACACCGCTAATAGTCTGCTAACTTTCCACAACGTCTATCTCACTACTCTATAGGAGGCGGTCGCATGCACCATTTTTTGGGATATTCACTCGATGAGTGGATGGCGATAACCACTATTGTTTCAATTGCCGGTGGCATTCTGATTTGGCTTCTTAACGTAGCAATAAAGAATGGAACCGAGAAGCTATCTAACTCAGTTAAAACGTTAATTAATCAGATGGATAATTTAAGCCATTCTCTTGATTCGATTGGATCCTCAAGCCGACGTACCGAAAATCGTGTTGATCGACTCGAGGATAAATTTGAGGAGCACATTGGTGAGGCAAAGGTGAGGAATACGCGGATTAAGAACCTCGAACAAGAGGTTTTTAAGCGGAAGGAGAAATAACGAACATGATGAAAACCATTAATGACATCGTTAACTGGCTTATTTCTAGCGGCGCTCTATCAGCGCTTTTTATTTTTGCCTGGAAATACCTTAAGCCGGTAATGATCGAAAAACAAAAGCACGCTAAGACCGTGCAGGAACGGGAATTAATCGAATTGCTTAACCAGCTAGCTGATAACGCCGTTAACAGCCTAGTAAGTAATAACGAAGCCACCGGACATGATAAGTTTAAACAAGCTACCTCACTAGTAGGCGGTGCCCTTGCTGACAAGGGTTTTGACGTTAAGCGGGAAACGGTTGAGCAAGCCGTCCAATCAGCTTATGAAAAGAGTGATTTAACGCCGACAGTTGACCCTAACGCTAAGCCTCAGACCGGGGTGGTGGTACACAATGGCTAATTACGGATATGTACTAGACGTATCTGCCTTCCAGCCAGCAGCCGTTTACTATAGTTTCTGGCAACGTTGGAAGGCACGGGGTGTCAAAGGTGGAATCGTAAAACTGTCAGAAGGAACGGGCTGGACGAACGGCTACGGCGCTGGTCAGATTGCTGCTATTCGACACGAAGGATTAATGGCAAGCGGTTATCACTTTAGCCGGTTCCGTGGTAATTCCTACCAAGCCGTCCAGGAAGCTAACCTTGCGATTGCCTGTGCCCGTCAAATGGGACTACCACAAGGTTCACCGTTGGTACTGGATTATGAAGAACGACTGGGCTATCGGGGTCCTAACACTCAGGCAGCAATTGCCTTCCTTAAGTGTGTTAAGGCAGCCGGTTATGTACCCGTGTTCTATTCATATTCCGGTATGGCTAGCCTGTGGGATTGTGACGCTATCTATAACGCCACTGGAGCAGTAGTTTGGATTGCGGCTTATCCTACGATGGGGCCAGTAACCGCGCCTTATATGAACTACTTCCCTGGTATCTCTAACCACATTGGCGCATGGCAATTTACGGATAACTTCTTTGGTGAACACATCGACGGTTCTATTGATTTAACGGGGGTGTTTACACGAATGGCACAAACAAAGATTACACAAGGTGGACACCTTGACGGGTACCGCTTTGAAAATAACAAGTTAGTAGTAGATGGTTGGTTTGCCAGTGAGAAGACACAGGGCAAGCCATTTTCTTATGTCATTATTACCGATAATAATGGTCATGAATTTGCGCGGGCAGCAGTTAACCTGACTGACCGGCCGGACGTATCTAAGACTTTTCCTGATATTCCAGGGGCTGGTAAATCCGGTTTTAGTGCAAGTTTTGACTATGTATCTGGTATGGCTGGCAAGACCTTAAAGGTTATCTTCCGCTACACCGATGATAAGGACGGCAATGGTAACTTCCTTGACTACACCGCACCGATTACGCTTAATAAATCGGAAGCCTTCTTAGACAGCAAGTCGGTCACAGTCGACACTAATGACCTTTATGTATCCGGCTGGTTCACCAGTGATTACGCATTGGGTAAGAAGAGCCAGTACCTTATCTTGTATGACGTTAATGCAAAGAAGGAACTACAACGAATCAAGACAACACCTATCGAACGGAAGGACGTAGCCGCACAGCATGCTGATATTTACGGTTCTGCTGTATCTGGCTTCGGCGGTCGGTTCAAGTATGACGGTAATCTGGTAGGACGTAAGCTACAGGTCATTGCCCGTTGGTCAGATGACGACAAATTTGGTGAAGGCCAGCACGTTGACTACTGGTTTGAACCATTTAATGGACCAGCAATGCCGATGTTAAATGGCGACACGTCTATCACGATTCGTTGCCATGACTTCTCCGCCAAGCGTTTTGACGACGACACAATTGAAGTAACTATGAAGTAAGGAGGCGAAACAATGCCATTAAAAGGAACCGCAATTGAAGGCGTTGATATCGATGTCAGTGCTTTTAAGCACGGCGATACGACCGTTGACTTTCATATCAACTTAAGTAACATTTATGGTGATCCGGTGCGGGCTAACACATTGCATACCTTCACCGCTAAGGTGGCTAATAATTCAGGATATATTGGTGACTACCCATGTACGATCGATGGGGTAAACCTGTTAATCGATAGTAATGAGTTTTTCCAATTGCCACCGGATAACTACTCAATGGAAATTTGGGAAACATGGACTAACCTTGATGGGACTAAGGACACGGCAATCTATCCATCACCATCAAAGGTCCTTCAATTCACGATTAACGAAAATATCAAGGATAAGACCGGTGAAATTGTTAAGCGATTTGACTTTCAAGAAGCGGTTGAAAATACGGTTAAGAGCTTCCTGAAGAATCACCCAGGTAGTGGCGATGTTGATCTTCGGGATTATGCAAAAAAGAGCGACATTCAACGTCAACTTGGGGACTATGCTAAGAAAACCGAACTGCCCAAGATCGTTCTGGATGAAAGGAGCCGGGTACTAGACATTAATGGCCAGGAACTCACTATTCCAGAAAGCGTTGATCTGTCTGGATATGCTAAAAAGGGTGAGGTCCCACAAGTCACTTATGATGCCGAGCATCGGTCACTGACCGTCAACGGGGTAGCGGTTGATCTCCCGGCCAGTGTGGACTTATCAAACTATTACACTAAGGCTGAAATGGATAACAAACTCAGCAAGGCCGCCACTGGTGGGACAGTAGATTTGACTGGCTACTTGAAAGTTGCGGACGCTGACAAGAAGTATGCCACAAAAGCAGAGGTGCCAAGCATTGAGGGGTTGGCAAAAGAGTCTGACATTCCCAAGGTTGTCTTGGATGTAGTCAAACGTACTCTTACTATTAACGGTCAAACTGTTGATATTCCAGATAGCGTTGATTTGTCGCACTTCTACACTAAGGACGAAGTTGATAAGAAGCTGACTGACATCGCTTCTGGCGGTAAAGTCGATCTTACTGGATACCTTACTAAAGTTGATGCGGACAGTGATTACTTAGCCAAAGGTAGCATAACTCTGGACACTAGCAAGCGAGTCTTAACCATTAGCGGCCAGACGATCAATATTCCAACAGCTTCACAAGGCCCTGCTGGTCACGATGGAAAAAATGGTAGTGATGGAACTACCCCTCACGTTGACACTGCCACTGGAGACTGGTTCTTAGGTGACAAAGATACCGGTGTCCACGCCCAAGGTGAGCAAGGTAAAACCGGCCAAACTGGTGAAGATGGGATTACCCCGCACATTGATAAAACCACCGGCAACTGGTTTGTCGGCGATAATGACACTGGGATTCACGCTCAGGGTGCTACTGGGAAGACTGGTCAAGATGGTAAAGACGGGGTTACTCCACACATCGGCGATAACGGCGACTGGTTTATCGGCGATCAGGACACCAATCTTCCATCTCGTGGAGTACAAGGACCACAGGGGGAACCCGGCAAAGATGGTGATCGAGGACCCAAAGGTGACCCTGGTACACCCGGTCAGCAAGGCGCTGACGGCAAGGATGGTAAGGATGGGAAAGCTTTTGCCATTGCCAAGACTTTTACGTCAAAGACTGATATGTCCAGTGACGGTTTGACTGACGGTGATTTCGTCATGATCGCTTCAGAAGTCGGTGACCCAGACAACGCTTCAATGTACTTGTGGAATGGTACTGAGTTTAAGTTCATTGCTGACTTCTCCGGTGCCCAAGGGGTTCGAGGGCCTAAAGGTGAAGATGGTAAACAAGGCCCACAAGGCGATCCTGGGCAACCCGGCCGGCAGGGTGCTCCCGGTGCGCCAGGGAAAGATGGAATAACTCCGCATATCGGTAGCAATGGCAACTGGTATCTTGGTGATCAAGATACTGGGAAACCTTCCCGGGGTACGCAAGGCCCACAGGGGGAACCAGGTAAAGATGGCCAGCCAGGTGTTCCCGGTGCATCAGGTAAGGACGGAGATACTCCTTATATCGGATCAAATGGCAACTGGTATCTTGGCTCAAGAGACACTGGAAATCCTTCACAAGGCAGAGCTGGTAATGATGGCAAGACTCCGATTCGTGGCACTGACTATTGGACCGATGCGGATAAAGCCGAGATTAAAAAGTGGGTTGAGGACGCAATCCTAAACGGGGAGTGGTGATCAAATGTCATTAGACGACAAGATGACAGAGCTGGCTGACGCTATTAGGAGTAAAACTGGAAAAACCGGCAAATTGTCAATTCATCAGATGGTTAGTGCACTGACTCCAAGTGGAAACGTATACTGGAATGGTAACTTATTAGGCGACTTAGACGACGCAAATATACACTTGTTTGCTAAGCCCATTCCTGCCCATACCAAGATTAGTGACATTATTATCACTTCTGATAAGCCTACCGATGCAGGTGCCGGAACCATTATCTTAAAGTTTGAGAATCCAGATAAAGTTAATATGGCATATGTTGATTATACAAATGGATGGTGGTTTATTCATGTTAGTGCACCTGGTGAATATGAAGACGTAACCGAGCTGCCTGATGACCTAATTGGGATTAGCACATTTGCAACAATCAACAATCTGAAAATAGTCGTTAAGGGAACTGGTATTAGTGAATTACCTACGTATACAAATGTTCTTCAGGCTTATACGGGACTTGCTAATGCCATTAAAAAGAGTACCGGTACTTCTGGGAAATTAACCATTGAAAAAATGATTAATTTATTAGGCGGTACGACATCAAAAGACGATACCCCAGCTACTCCTTCCCAGCCAGTTACTCCTTCTCAACCAGCTACTCCTTCCAAGACAGTCACCGTTTTTGAAAATTTACAAATTTCGACCTTCGGTGGGGGCTCGTATGATTTCACGAGTCCTGTGCCGTTAGGAGATACGAGATTAGAAGTAACATTGCAAGTAGTTAATAGCGGTACGGGTTCTGTTACAATTTCAATCCCAGGAACATCAATCAGTAAAACGATTGCGTCAGGAGGATGGGGGTACCATACTCTTACTGCAACACTTGATATACCTAGTGGAATGGCAAACTCCATTAAAGCAATAAATGTAGATGTTGGTCGTCGAAATGCACTAAAACAGCTAACTGTTGTAGCCAAATAATTTAATAGTAAAAATAAATAGTATATTATAGTACAAAAAAGAGGTGAAAATTCCTCTTTCAGTTTAACCGTGACCCGGAGGCGTGTGGAAAGCGTCTGCCGGGTCTTTTTTATTTACAAAAAATATTGCTTTATCTATGTTAATAAGGTATAATATAATTGTAGTCAAGGAAAGGAGTCGCGACCTTACCAAGGCTACAGCGTTCCGGAAGTGATTCCCTGAATCCGGAAAGGGGATGATACTGATGGAAACAAAAGTCAACCGGAAAGAGAGGCTGCCATGTTATCGCACTGACAATTTGGTTGTTGTCGGTAGCCGCGATTAACTTCGCTAAGGCTTATGCGATAATAAAAAAAGCTAATCGCAAATAGCGGTTAGCTGGTTAGTCTAATTTCCGGAACGCAAGAAGTCAAGAGATGGAGCCTCTTGGCTTTTTGCATATTCAGTATACCATATTAACGTGAGAAGGTCGATACAGATGGTTAGTGATGCCCAGAAAAGAGCCAAACAAAAATGGGATAGTAAAAACAAAGATAAGAACCGAGTGTATCGCTATCGTTCTTACGCTCGTAAATTTATCCGTGATTTAGCAACCGATGATGACTTACGAGAACTACAAAAAATGATAGACAAGCGATTTAGTGAGTAATTAAAAAATGAACTATTCATCATTGGAATGGTTGGTCTTTGTATTATATTTGTCGTATAATATAATTAATCATAAAGCTTACTGGAGTCAGCCGTGGAAAAGGCTGGCTCTTTTTCGTATACTTTAAATATGCAGGCTTTATGATTCGAGGTAAGTTTTATGAATGTCATTAAAGAGATAGATGAAATGATGGTTACACTATCAATAATAGCAACAGCAATCTATATATTAGTTGAGCATACTAAGAAATGGCCTTCTACAATTGTTTTGGCAGTTTTTCTAGTTATCTGGGTTCAACTCGTGTATCATCTTTTCAAAATAGTAAGATTGAATAATAAAGGGATTGCATTTGGTAGTAGTTTTACTGAAAATGATAGTAATGATCTAGTGAAAAGACTCAACAAAAAAAGTTGAAGAGCTAAGTAATTATGATAAAGAATTGCAAAACAGAATTGAAAAAACTCATCGACAATTAGTAGAGCTAAAAAAGAATGAGGCAGGTTTACAAGAACAAATAAAGACCATTAATGAAAGCGTGGATACCATAAATAAAGAAATATCAGAAGTGCCAAAATTAACAATCCAAAGGGTACCAACGGCAGAATTACTTGAAACGTTTTATTTTACTAATGGCGGTGAAGTCAAATAATAATCAAGTGCAAAGAATGAAAAAATCGGTGCAAAATCATGACGTTTTGCACCGATTTTCTTACCACAAAATTACCACCTCGTTTCCATATGGTTGAATACTCCTTAATCATGATTAATTGTGATACCAATTATTTCTTCCTATAATAAAGCAAAAAAATTACACGCTAAATCAGTTTAATTTATATTAATCCTTGTGAATATTTCCAATCTTATTCGAAGCCTTCATGGCCGTTTTGAAGACCGATGAGGAAACCGACGAGCGTTAAACGTTGATATAGCAGCATTTAACAAAAAGTCATTACCCCAAGCTAGACCAATTTGAGGCCGCTTTTCCCTGAATTTTCCCTTAATTTTATTATTCAGGGAAGGCACTAAGGGAAAGAAAACGAAATTCTAGGCTGATTCAGGGAAGGATTAAAGCTTAGCTATCTTGTCGAAGAGACTTGCAGTTTCACGCTTCTTTCTGTCAGTTAGGTGGACGTAGGTGTTCATCGTAGTTTCGATTTTCGAATGTCACAATTGTTGATGGACTATACTACACAGATAATTAATTGAATTCGGCGTAATTGGTTTTCCGTTTTCTTTAGGGTATGGCAAAATTATTAGCTGCATTCATGCTGTTTTGAAGACCGACAAACTTAAACGTTGATATCATGGTGACGCTTTTTGGAAGTGCATGTGGTCTATTCTTAAGACTCTGTGAAATGGAAGCGGCCCATTAAGGCAATTACTGCGAACATAAAAATGAGTAGGTACAAGACTATTAAGCCTTTGTACCTGCTCATTTTTAAAATAATTTGGGATTTTTACCGTATTTAAAGGTTAGGGTCCATCTTAAATGACATTCGGGAAAGCTCACATCCCTGGGTTAACAGGTCAAAAAGCAGTTCCTTCGTTCGCTGGTTGTAGTGACTAGCAATCGCATGGTTTTGGGCTGTTAAGTAGGCAGTAAGCTCTTCACCAGTCAGTGCCTGGGCCTTTTGATCCACTTCCGCAATCTTACGCCGGCCCCATTCATTTAGCTCTTTTTGATAGTCCTCATCCTGTTCAATGAACTCATTGTAGTGGCTTTCAACGACCTCGGCGAGGGCTTCGTTTAACCAGTATGCACTCTTAAGGTCCATCTTGTTGGGAACGACCCGGTAAGATTCATCAGTATTCGTGGCATTAGCAAAGAATGGCACGTAGGGGTTGAACGCGGGGACCCCGAGTTCCTGCCAGTGAATACTGGTTTGGAACTGCTGAGGGTCGCGCAGCTGAAGAATATGCGATTCAGCAGTCCGGGAAAGTGAGATTGCCCGGTAAGTTTTGCGCTCCGGTGCGGTCCCCATTGGGTCGAACTTGGTCTCATTGAAGTGCGATTTAAGGACGTACTGGACGTCTTCAACCGCAATCTTGAATTCAGCCTTACGGATAAACGGCATGTCGTTATCTTCCGGTTCCTGACCCTTTGCGGCTACCGGGCTGAGGTACCGTTGGGCAAACCATGTTCGGGGAGTGTTGTAGTGGCGGTCCTTTTGGGTACTAGTCCCAAAGATGTGACGGAAATTCCACTTATCTACATCCGGGTTCAGCTGGTGCTGTTCGACGAATTCGCGAATATGCGGGGCCCACATGTAGTTGGCCGGGTTATTAAAGTCGATGTCTTCAATCGCAACCTGGTTGGGGGTTACCGCATAACAATCATCGGGGATGCGAACGGCTACCCACTGGTGACCAGTGACAACTTCCATGTACCAGACCTCATCCTGGTCAGCAAACTGCATCCCGTTGCCTTCTGCTGACCCATACTTTTCAATCAGTTTACCGGTGTAGGAAACACCCTCCCGTGCGGAATGGATGAAGGGGAGGACCAGGGTACAGAGTGAATCCTCGGCCAGCCCACTTTTGATGAAGGGGTCATAGGCTAGTACCCGGTTATTAGCGTAAACACTTTCGGTAAACGAAGCGGCGACGTTAGCCTCATTAATCCCGGCTTCCTCGTTTGGCCCGGCGCTTTGATCAAGACTCGGTAGCGAAGTGTAGCGCATCCCGGCGGTCGGCATTTCCACCGTTAGCTTATTGTAAGGCGAAATATATGTCTCGTCTCGTCCTTGAACAGCGGGTTGGACAATGAACCGCTTGGGTTCGATTGCCTTCACCCGGTCCTCGTTGCGGGAAATGATCGGGGTTCCCTCGAGGGCCGCCTTCTTCCCAACCATAATCGAGGTGCAGGCATCACGATTTTTCTTTTGCATTTCTATCCCTCCAAATAGTAGTTCACTCTTTTATGATACCGCAATTGTGGTGGTTTAAAAAAATAACCAATGATAAAGTCTTATCATGGTTATTTATTGACCCATTAAAGGTTAAATGTTTTGAGTTCCTTGCTGGTGTGGGTGAAGGGTTCACAGCCATTAGCAGTAATATGAACGCAGTCCTCAATCCGGACACCGGCGACACCTGGAATATAAATCCCGGGTTCAATTGAGAAGCACATGCCAGGCTGGAGAACCAGCTTGTTTCCGGCCATGATTGAAGGAAACTCGTGATCACTCATTCCCAGACCGTGTCCCAGGCGGTGGATAAAGTACTCACCATAGCCAGCCTTGGTAATTACGTCCCGGGCCACAGCATCCAGTTCCTCCGCAGTGATTCCCGGATGGGCAGCATCCTGGGCGCTCAGTTGGGCCTCAAGGCAGACCTGGTAGATATCCTTTTGCTTGGTGTTTAACTGACCAACTGCCACGGTGCGGGAAACATCACTGGCGTAGCCCTTAACCATACAGCCGAGGTCAAAGAGGACGAGTTCATTGTTCTGGACCTGATTGCTTGAGGTGGCACCGTGCGGTTCAGCGGCGTGAGCACCCGCTTGAACAAGGGTGTCAAAGCTGGTGTGCATGATACCGTGCTTCTTTAGGGCATACTCGAGGTTAGTTGCAATTTCCTGCTCACTTCGGCCAATAGCGAGGTTTTTAAAGCCCTCTTCGAGCATAAAGTCAGCCCACTTGCCGGCCTGATTAAGCTTTTCAATCTCATCAGGGCTCTTGATTAGTCGCATCCGTTCAATCGTGGGCGTCAGGTTAGTGGTGAATTTAGCATCAGGGAATTGCCCTTTGAGGTGGAGCAAGCGGTCAACGGTCAGGTGACTTTCTTCAATTCCCCACTTGGCGGGGTGGGCGACGCGTTCCTTGACATGTTCGGCAATAATGGCGAAGGGATCTTCATGATCAAGGTAGCCATAAATGTCACCTGACCAACCGGCTCCCTTAGCGGCCTCCACTTCGAGGGCCGGGGTGAAGAAGAACGGCTGGGCATCAGGAAAGATGAGCAGGGCCATTACCCGTTCTAATGGTTCCTCATAGAAACCAGTGAGGTAGCCAATGGTCATCGGGTCGCTGATGTAAGCGACGTCAATGTTAGCTTTGATAATTTGTTCTTGTAGGTCGGTAATTTTTGACAAGGAAAGTCCCTCCTTAAAGATTAGTACCCTTATCATATCCTAACCAGCAAAAAAATGGCAAACAAAAAAGGCCTGAATAGTAACCCAGACCCTTAGAAGTAATAATTTAAATGTTAGTTATTACCTTCCAGCTTAGCCAAACCGTTCTTAGCAACCTTTTCCAGTTCAGCAGCAGAAGCAGCCATAGCCTTCTTTTCACGGTCGTTAAGAGGAACTTCAATAACACGGGCAACACCAGAAGCGTTGACAACGGCTGGGGTACCGATGTAGAGGTCCTTCAAACCGTATTCACCGTTCATTGGAGCACCGATTGGGAGAACAGCGTTTTCATCACGCAGGATGGCACGAGAAATCCGCATCAGGGCAGTAGCAACACCGTAGAAGGTTGCACCCTTGCGGTTAATGATTTCGTAAGCCTTGTTACGAACGTCGTCTTCAATCTTAAGGAGTTCGTCAGTTGAAACGCCTTGTTCCTTAGCGATGTCCAGTAATGGCTTACCACCAATAGTAGCACTGGAGTAAGCAGCAAATTCGGAGTCACCGTGTTCAGCCATGATGTTGGCAGAAACGTCACGTGGGTCAACGTCGAACTTCTTAGCAAGGGCAACCCGCAGACGAGCGGAGTCCAGAGAAGTACCGGAACCAACAACCTTGTTCTTTGGGAAACCAGAGAACTTTTGAACAGCGTAGGTTAAGATATCAACTGGGTTAGCAGCAACCAGGAAGATACCATCAAAGCCGGACTTCATAATTGGTTCAACAACGGACTTGATAATCTTCAGGTTCTTGTCAACTAATTGAAGACGAGTTTCACCAGGCTTTTGTGGAGCACCGGCAGTGATAACGACCAGGTCAGCATCTTTGCAGGTGTCGTAGTCGGCGGAGTAGATGTTCTTTGGAGCAGTGAATGCAGTAGCATCTTCCAGGTCCAAAGCGTCACCTTCAGTACGCTTCTTAACAATATCAACAATGGCGAATTCTTCAGCAATCCCTTGTTGAGCCATTGCAAAGGCATAACTTGAACCAACGGCCCCGTCACCGACGAGGACAACTTTTTGATGATTCTTAGACATAATTAGCAATCTCCCTTTCGTCTTTTGCAATTATCGAGATTAAATCTCCAAAAAATATTATAGCATTCCTTTGTGAAAAATCTATAATATAAGACAATTTTAACATGATAATATTGGCCTTATCACAAAATAACTATTTCACAAACTCTATAAAACTTGCTAATTAGGCTTGCAAAACAAACGTAAATAATATTTATTAAGGGGCAAACTTAATAGTGTTTTAACTTTGGTAGAGTCAGAACATGTGCTAAAATAAAAATACCTACAATTAACTTTCGCGCGAGAAAGTTAATCAAATAATTTCGGAGGAGGTGATTACCATTTTAAATCGCACTAAACAGTTCATGCGTGACAATGATTTAATGTACAAGCGTGAATACATTCGGCCGATGATGACTCCCCAACATGTCTACGTTTTTCGTTTTGGTAAGCATCGGCTTAACAACCGGGTAATCATTCGATACTCCCATACCTGGACGGGACGCCTAAAGATCAATGAAATCGACGTTCGTTTACACCACCAACACCATCCGCGGATTTTCTTAACCGAGTCGGATTTGATTGACTATTTAAAGCACCACATGGAAAAAGAAAAGAAAAAGCGGGCGCGTGAGGAAGAGAATCACCATGTTGATGATGACGAATAATTATTATGAGCAGGAATCGTGACCATCGAAGGGTGGTCACGATTTTCTTAATTTCAAGGAGGAAAAAATGAACTGGACATCAGTAACGGTCGTGACATCTAGTGAGGCAGTTGAAGCAGTTAGCTATATCTTAACGAATGAGGGGGCAGAGGGAATTCAGATTGACGATGCTGCCGATTTCGCCAATCTCCGTCCGGGAAAGTATGGAGAACACGGCGAAATTGTTGACCCGGATGAGATTCCCCACCGGAAACAAGGGGCCGCGGTAACCGGCTACTTTCCGGAGAAAGCCTTTATGCCAGAAATTGTCCCGACAATCAAAATGCGGGTTGCCAAACTAAAGGATTATGGACTGAACCCGGGAAATGATCAGGTAACAGCAGCGACGGTCAATAATAAGGATTGGGCAACTGTCTGGCAAAAGTATTACCACCCGTTACGGGTAACTAATGAACTGACCATCGTTCCCCAGTGGGAGGACTACCAGCCGGCCCAGCAGAGTGAGAAACTGATTTATCTTGACCCGGGAATGGCCTTTGGAACAGGGACCCACCCCACAACCCGTTTAATGATGGAAGCACTCGAAAAAGTTGTCCGCGGGGGCGAGTCAATGATTGACGTCGGAACAGGTTCCGGGGTGCTCAGTATTGCTGCTAAGCAGCTTGGTGTGGGTGCGGTGGCCGCATACGACGTTGACGAAGTTGCGGTCCGTTCGGCAAAGAAAAATATCGCCCTGAACCCAGTTGCTAGTGATATCAAGCTTGGTGTCAATAGCTTGCTGGATGGCATTCATACGCAGGTCGATATTGTAGTCGCAAATATCCTGGCGGAGATTATCGTCCCACTAATTCCACAGGCCTACGAGAACCTCAAGCCTGGTGGCCTGTTCCTAACTTCCGGAATTATTGATGATAAGGCGGAATTGATTCGTCAGAAGCTAACGGCCCAGGGCTTCATTATTGATAGTGAAACTAAGATGAAGGACTGGCACGGTATTATTGCCCACAAACCGGCGGAGGACGAGTAAGATGCAGCGTTATTTCATTGATGAACATGCCCAAAATGGTCGAGTAGTTCTGCCAGCAAAGATTGCCCACCACCTGACGACCGTTTTAAGGGCAGAAGTTGGCACACCGGTTGAGCTTGTCCTCGCTGACCACCAGGTCTACCTAGCGAAGGTTGCGGTGACAGAGCCAGAGACAATTGTCAAGATTGACCACGCTTTAGGTAAAAACAGTGAACTCCCGGTTGACGTGACGATCCTTTGTGGCCTTCCCAAGACTAAGGAAAAGCCAGAGCTGATCGTACAAAAGGCTACTGAACTAGGGGCTAAACGAATCGTCTTCTTTGAAGCCCAGCGGTCGGTTAGCCACTGGACGTCAAAGAAGCAGCAAAAAAAGGTTGCTCGCCTGCAAAAAATTGCGGATGCTGCTGCCGAACAGTCTCACCGCAATTACCAGCCTGTAGTAGCCTACTATTCGAACCTCAAGCAGGCGCTGGCGGCTAACCCGGCTGATTTTCGCCTTGTTGCCTGGGAGGAGTCTGCCAAGCAGGGAGAAAAGAGCGGCCTGGCCCGGTGCCTACAAAAGATCAAGGCTCATCAGTCGCTCCTCGCGGTCTTTGGTCCAGAAGGTGGCCTTACAACAACGGAGGTTGACCAAATGGCTGCGGCAGGTGTCCAGCCGGTTGGCCTCGGTCCCCGGATTTTGCGGACGGAAACGGCCCCCCTGTACTTTTTGGCTGCTGTTTCCTACGCTTGTGAGTTGGCAACCCCGGTTAACTAAGTTTTGTGCTACAATTAAGCAGATAAATTTGGGCATTAAATTGCCAAAGTATAAGGTGTTGAGAGAATGAATTGGATCAAGAAAAATGTTGACATGTTTTTGTGGGGCGGGGGAATCCTCTTTGGGGTCCTAGTACCAGTTTTGGCACTCAAGTTTTTGCCGTTTACCAAGGCAATGTGGGTCGGCTGGGTCCTGGTCGTAATTAATTGCTGTTACTGCGTTTGGTTAGGCAGTTATCTTTACCGTCACGCCGCTCGCTGGTGGACGCTGTTCGTCTTTCCAATCTTATTTTTAGCGGCCGCTTACGTCTGGATGCCAAAGTACACGTATTACTTTGCCGCCGCCTACTTAGCAATCACTTACCTGTCCTGTTCGACGCGTAAGCAAGATTAAGACGAAGGGAGGTTGTTTTCATGTCAGAAACGAAAGAGTTGACCCATGAAGATGTCCACAAGATGGTGGCATCATACATGAACGAGGAACACGTGGCCCTGGTTGAAAAGGCCTACCGGTTTGCCGAAATCTGTCACCATGACCAGCGGCGAAAGTCTGGAGAACCTTACATTATTCACCCAATTCAGGTGGCAGGGATCCTAGCTAACCTTCAGATGGATCCGGAAACGGTTTGCGCTGCTTACCTGCATGATATTGTCGAAGATACCGGGGCAACCCTGGACGACATTAAGGAATTGTTTGGTCCCACGATTGCCATGATTGTCGATGGGGATACCAAACTCGGTAAGATCCAATATAAGTCGAATAAGGAGCAGATGGCTGCTACGCACCGGAAGCTGCTGCTGGCTATGTCAAAGGATATTCGGGTGATGATCGTTAAGCTGGCTGACCGTCTGCACAATATGCGGACCCTTAAGCACCTGCGTCCGGACAAGCAACGGCGGATTTCCAACGAAACCCTGGAAATCTACGCCCCAATTGCTGACCGGCTAGGAATCAGTACTATCAAGTGGGAATTGGAAGACCTTTCTTTGCGCTACTTGAACCCTCAGCAGTACTACCGAATTGTCCACCTAATGAATTCGCGGCGGGACCAACGGGTAGATTCCATCAACCACTCCATCAAGTTGATTAAGAAGGCCATTAGTGACCTCGACCTGGGACCAAATGTCGAAATTTACGGTCGGCCGAAGCATATCTACTCGATCTACCGGAAGATGGTCACCCAGCACAAGCAATTTAGCCAGATTTACGACCTCCTGGCGATCCGGATTGTTGTCGATACAATTAAGGATTGCTATGCCGCTTTGGGGGCAATCCACACGAATTGGAAGCCAATGCCGGGACGGTTTAAGGACTATATTGCGATGCCGAAAGCCAATGGCTACCAGTCGCTGCACACCACAATCATTGGTCCAGAGGGACGGCCACTAGAAGTGCAAATCCGGACCCATCACATGCACCAAGTTGCTGAGTATGGGGTTGCTGCCCACTGGGCTTATAAGGAAGGGAAGACCAACGGCGTTAAGCAGACGAAGGATAGTCAGAAGCTGAACGTCGTTAAGGAAATCCTGGAGATGCGCAGTGAGAGTCACGGAACCGATGAATTTATGCAGGGAATCCAAAGTGATATTTTCACGGATAAGGTTTATGCCTTCACTCCTAAAGGGGATGTAATTGAGATGCCGAAGGGGGCCGGGCCCCTCGATATGGCCTATCAAATCCATACGGAGGTTGGTAACCATACGACTGGGGCCAAGGTTAACGGCCGTATTGTTCCCCTGGATTACGAAATCAAGAACGGTGACATTGTTGATATCCTGACGTCCTCGTCATCGGCAGGACCAAGCCGGGACTGGTTAGAACTGGTATCGACGCGGCGGGCCCGCAACAAGATTCGCTCCTTCTTCCGGGCCCACAACCGGGAAGAAAACATTGAACAGGGGAAGCGGATGCTGGAGAGCCAGCTCCAAGAAGCTGGCTACGTTCCTTCAGAATTGATGACGGAAGAAAAGTGTCAGGAAGTTGCTAGCCACCTGCACTACAAGAGCAGTGATGACATGTTTGCGGCGATTGGCTTTGGTGACCTGGCGCCGGTTGGTGTTCGTAACCGGTTCACTGCCGATATCCGGAAGAAGGCCGAGGATGACCGTAAGGAGGCAGCAGAAAAAGCTGTCTTAGAAGATCACCAGACCCTTCAGGAACCTGACGAACGGGAACGGCAGAAACAGGCGAAGGCATCAAGTGAGGGCGTCGTTGTTGAGGGCGTTGATAACCTCCTTGTCCGGTTAAGCCATTGTTGTAACCCGGTTCCCGGTGATGAGATTACCGGTTACATTACCAAGGGGCGCGGGGTTTCCGTTCACCGGGCAGACTGTCCCAACATCCGGGCAGCCCAAAAGAGTGGTCAGCGGATCGTCAGCGTGTACTGGGCAAATCCCGAGGGGGACAAGACCAACTATAGTGCCGACATTGAAGTCCAGGGCTATAACCGGAACGGCATGTTGAACGACGTCCTGCGTTCCATTAACAATAGCACCCGTTACCTGAACTCCGTTAACGGTAAGGTTGACCATAACAAGATGGTCACAATCAGTCTCACAATTGGGGTGCGGAACCTGACCCAGCTCCAGTTGATTATGGACGCTCTGAAGAATATTCGGGATGTCTACGTGGTTAAGCGGGTAATTCGTTAACGAAAGGAGTCGTCTAATGCGCGTTGTATTACAAAAGGTGAACCATGCCCAGGTGACAATCGATGGCATGGTTGTTGGTAAGATTGGCCGGGGCTTCATGCTCTTGGTTGGCTTTGGCCCTGATGACGGGGATGAGCAGCTTGACTACCTGGTCCATAAGATTGTTAACTTACGGGTATTCGAAGACGAAAATGGCAAGATGAACCGGGGACTGAATGACGTCAACGGCGAAATCCTGTCGATCTCACAGTTCACCCTCTACGCAAATACCCAGAAGGGGAACCGGCCGAGCTTCACGGCGGCGGCTAAGCCAGCCATTGCGGCGCCGTTATACGACCGCTTCAATGCTAAGTTAGCGGCGACCGGTGTCCACGTTGAGACCGGCCAGTTCGGTGCCGATATGAAGGTCGACCTGGAAAACGATGGTCCGACCACCATTATTTTTGAAAAATAAGAATGATATCAAAAATGAGCGCCAGTGTTCGGGAAATCCAAATACTGGCGCTCATTTTATTAGCCTCATTATTGCCTTTAGTAACGGTCTAAAATCCGGTCGACCGCACCCCCATAGCTTTCACCAAATAGGATCAGGTGCATGCACAGGTAGTAGAACTGGTACCAGGGCAGGCGGTCATTAATCCCCGGTGTGAAGGGGTACTTGTCCGTATAGGCGCGGTAAAATTCGTTATCAAAGCCTCCAAAGATGGTCGTCATGGCGATGTCAAACTCACGGTCACCGTAGACGGCATCGGGATCGATGAGGTAGGGCTTATCATTGGCAAACATGAAGTTACCAGCCCACAGGTCACCGTGGAGGAGGCTCGCTCTAACTTCATGGTCGCTGTAATACTGCTGGAACTTCTTAACCATTTGCTGGAAGTGTTCTTCTCGCCAGCGGTTCCAGCGACTTTCCCGCTGGGCCGCCGCAACCTCAGGAACCAGGCGCTGGTTAACGTAAAAGTCTTTCCAGCTATCATTCCAGGTATTGTTCTTCACCAGGACCTTTGTTTGGTGGTTATCAACGAAGCCAAACTGAGAATTGAAGTGTTGGTGGAGGTCAGCAACCGCCCGCCCCAGGTCAGCTTGACTACCGGCACTTTCCGTAAGCCAGTTGAGAACGAGGTAGCCGTGGCCATCAATAGCACCGTTATACAGGGAAGTGGGTGTGTTGACAACTTTGCCCAAGGCATTGAGCCCGTTAATCTCGTGTTTAAAGTAGCTTGCGGGGTGGTTCGGTTGGACCTTAATGAAGTAACTCTTGCCACCGGCTTCGATTCGGTAAGCTTCATTAATGTCACCACCGCTGACCGGCTGAAAACTGGTGATGTTTTTAAGTGGCAACTGGGTAAACCAGCTGTGATTTAGCTTGCTCATTGTATGACTCCCTTCAAAAGTGTTAACCTCATTTTAAAATTGATATCTCAAAAAGCAAGTTTGTCGGGTATTGACTTTCCGGCCGGGGACGAGTAAGGTTAACACTGAAATTAAATATTCGTGACCGAAGATAAAAGAATGCTCGGTGCCTTCAAAGTTATAGCGAGCGGGGATGGTGAAAGCCCGTCGTGCGAAGCGCCGATTGACACTTTTCAGGTTGGGCAATGTCCCCGCTAGGAAGCTAGCGTTATCGTTGAGTAGATACCAAGGTGGTACCGTGCATTAGCACCCTTGTTAAACGACAAGGGTGCTTTTTTTATTTTTGGAAGTGGATAAAAAAGGAAGTTAGAGAATGAAACGTACTAATTACGCTGGTGATACCAGTGAAAAGCAAGTTGGCCAAGAAGTCGTCCTTAAGGGTTGGGTCGCCAAGCGCCGGAACCTCGGGGGCTTGATCTTCATTGACCTCTGGGACCGGGAAGGCATTGTCCAGTTGGTCTTTAACGAAAAGGATAATCCAGAGGTATTCAAGGTTGCCAACGCCGTGCGGGGCCAATACGTTCTGGAGGTTCATGGTAAGGTTCAACTGCGGGCAGAAAAGGAAATTAATCCAGACATGAAGACCGGGAAGGTTGAAGTTGCCGTGGACTACATCAAGGTTCTTGCTAAGTCAGAAACGACACCGTTCGATATTACGGATAACGTTGATGCGACGGAAGAGCTTCGAATGAAGTACCGTTACCTCGACTTGCGGCGTCCCGAAATGATGAAGAACCTGAAGTTACGGAGCAAGGTTGCCTCCATCGTTCACAACTATTACGATGGCGAGGGCTTCCTGGACGTGGAAACGCCAGACTTGACCCGGTCAACGCCAGAAGGGGCCCGGGACTACATCGTTCCTTCCCGGGTTTACCCTGGTCACTTCTACGCCCTGCCACAGTCACCACAACTGTTCAAGCAATTGCTGATGGCTGCAGGGGTAGACAAGTACTACCAGCTGGCCCGGTGCTTCCGTGACGAAGACTTGCGGGGCGATCGTCAACCGGAATTTACCCAGATCGATACGGAAATGAGTTTTGCTACTCCTGAAGACATTCAGACCGAAACAGAAGGCCTGATCAAGCGGGTTATGAAGGAAGTTAAGGGAATTGATGTTAAGACACCGTTCCCCCGGATGGAGTGGCAGGAGTCAATGGATAAGTACGGCTCCGACAAGCCCGACACCCGCTTTGGTATGCTGATTCATGACCTGTCGGACATCGTTAAGGACAGTGCCTTCAAGGTCTTCTCCGGAACGGTAGCCAACGGTGGCTTTGTCCGGGCCATCTGTGTGCCTGGTGGTGCTGATAAGTACTCCCGGAAGGACATTTCCAAGAAGGAAGAATATATCAAGCGTTATGGTGCCAAGGGATTAGCCTGGGTTAAGGTAACTGCTGATGGCTACAGCGGTCCCGTTGCCAAGTTCTTAAATGACAAGGCTGATCAAATTAATGCTGAAATGGGCGCAAACGAGGGGGACCTGATTCTCTTTGTAGCGGCTAGTTTCCACGTTGTTTGTGACTCTTTGGGTTACCTGCGGCGGGCAATTGCCAAGGAAATGGACATGATTAAGCCGGGGCAATGGAACTACCTCTGGGTTGTTAACTGGCCAATGTTTGAATATGACGAAGGCTTTGGGAAGTGGATCGCTGCGCACCACCCGTTCACCATGTTGAACGAAGAAGACCTCCACTACCTTGAAGACGGCGAAGATCCGCACAAGGCACACGCCCAAAGTTATGACATTATCCTGAACGGCCAAGAAATTGGTGGTGGGTCAATCCGTATCCACGATCCAAAGGTCCAAGAAAAGGTTCTGAAGGCCCTGGGTTACACCAAGGAACGTGCTGAAGCGCGCTTCGGCTTCTTACTGAAGGCCCTGACGATGGGGATGCCACCAGAGGGTGGACTGGCATTTGGCCTGGACCGGTGGGTAATGCTGCTGGCCGAAGCTGACAATATCCGGGACGTCATTCCATTCCCAAAGAACTCCAAAGCCGTCGAACCACTGACGGCCGCACCAGGGAAGGTTAGCCAACAACAACTGGATGACTTGAAGATCAAGTTTGACGATGACGTTGATTACCACCTCGATAAATAAGAATACTAAAGGGACTACCGTGCTGGGCTTCACGGTAGTCCCTTTAACATGTTTAAAGTCAAGCAATATTCGTTTTGAGAACGATCATGTCCCGTAAGCGAAGGCGGTTTTCAAAAATTGGCTTAACGTAATTATCAGTGAAGAAGTCGCTTTTAATCGCCACCGGCCGGAAGCCCACCTTTTGGTAAAGGTAGAGCTGCTTAAAGCTTGTTGATCCGGTACCAATGATTAGCTCATGGTAGTGGTGTTGGTGAGCGTACTCCTTGGCAAAAGTAAGTAAGAATGTGGCTAGTCCACGGTTTTCAAATTGGGGTGAAACGGCCAGGTTTTTAATCTCTAATTGGGACGTACTGGCTGGTAGGAGGACGAGGGTCGCAAGCAATCGTGGACCCTGCCGAAGCTCAAATACGGCCCCGTGCTTCAGATAAGCAGTCACTAGCTTCCGACTGGGGTCTGCCCGCAAGAATAGTTGCCAGTGGGCAGCGGTGATCTTATTGGCCTTAATTACTTTCATTAACTTCTCCTTTAACATAAAAAGAGGTTGGGCATCTTATGTCCAGCCTCTTTAATGATTTATTTAAGAACTTTCTTCAGGAATTCCTTTGCCCGGTCACTAGTTGGGTGACTGAAGAAGTCCTCCGGCTTGCCGCTTTCCTGGATGTAGCCATCGGCCATAAACCAGATTTGGTCGGCCACTTCCTTGGCAAAGCCCATTTCGTGGGTAACAACGACCATCGTCATTCCAGAATCAGCCAATTCTTGCATAACGTTCAGTACTTCGTCAACCATTTCGGGGTCCAGGGCACTCGTCGGTTCGTCAAACAGCATCACTTCGGGATCCATTGCCAAGGA
This sequence comes from Limosilactobacillus avium, assembly GCF_947381485.1. NCBI lineage: Bacteria > Bacillati > Bacillota > Bacilli > Lactobacillales > Lactobacillaceae > Limosilactobacillus > Limosilactobacillus avium. Next base: position 116,078 of record NZ_CANCWN010000001.1, read on the forward strand.
CCGGGCAATGGCAACCCGCTGCTTTTGACCACCAGAAAGGCTGTCCGGATAGACGTTCGCCTTGTTTTCAAGGCCAACCTTTTTGAGGAGTTCCATTGCGGTCTTAGTAGCTTCTTCTTCGCTTACCCCCTTAACCTTGATGGGGGCAATCTTGATGTTGTCAACAACGGTCATATTAGGGAAGAGGTTGAAGCCTTGGAAGACCATCCCCATCTTCTCCCGCAACTTATCTAATTCAGGATCGGAAATGTTAGTCAGGTCCTGGCCCTCAAAAAGGACCTTACCAGCGGTCGGCTTTTCAAGGACGTTCAGGCACCGGAGAAAAGTACTCTTCCCGGCACCGGAAGGACCAATCACACAAATTACCTGTCCCTTGTCGACTTCTTCAGAAATGTCTTTGAGGACTTCGTTACCATTAAATTCTTTTTTCAAGTGTTGAATTTCAATCATTTTAGTGGGCATGTTTCATTCTCCCTTCGAAGTAGTTCAGGATTCTTGTCAGCGTAAACGTCAGAATGAAGTAGATCATCATAGTGATGAATAGTGGTAAGACACCCTTGTAAGTATCAGCTTGAACTAACTGGGTCTGGTACATCAATTCACCAACACCAATTGTGGAAACCAATGAACTATCCTTTAACAGGGTAATAAATTCGTTCCCCAGTGCGGGCCAAATGTTTTGTAGTGCCTGTGGCATGATGATGAATCGGAATGTCTGCTTCTTCGTCATCCCAAGGCTTCGTGCGGCTTCAGTTTGGCCGATTGGCAGGGACTGAATACCAGAACGAATAACTTCGGCAACGTAGGCACCAGAGTTGACCGATACGGCGATAATCCCGGCAACTAGGGCAGGAAGAGATTGAATGATTGCACCAATGCCGAAGTAGACGAACATAATTTGAACCAGCATTGGTGTTCCCCGAATAAATTCAATGTAGCAAACGGCAATTCCGTGGAGGATCTTGTTTTGTGACAACCGCATCAATGCAAACAGGGTCCCGAGAAGGAAACCAAAGAAGACAGCGATAACGGTGATAATCAGGGTGTATTCAACCCCTTTAGCGAAGAAGGTCCAGTATGAAGCGACGGTGTTGTGCTTCTTATAAGACTTCATGTACTTAGAAGCTTGTGGTAACCATTTCTTATTAATGAGATCCTTCTTCTGCACCTTGTCAATCGTCTGGTTAGCAGCGGTCTCTAAGGACTTGTCACCCTTGGCAAAGGCCATTGCCTTCGCACCAGAGTTGCTGCTTGCAAGGTGAGAGTTAAAAGTTGCTAAGTTAGAATTATTATTTGCGTAAGCCCGGGCAGTTGGTTCATCTAATAAGACCCCGTCAACCTTATGTGATTGGAGGGCAATTACTAAGGATGATACCTTTGCCAACCCCCGCATGTGGGCGTATTTCATTTTTTGCTTGGCGAGATTGTATTGTGTTGTCCCGTTTTGAACTCCAACTGTTTTTCCCGTAAAGCTCTTTGCGGACTTGTACTTACTCTTATCGGCCTTGTTAATCAGGAAGAAGTTATTTCCCTTGTAGTAAGGCTTAGAGAAGTCAACATTCTTTGCCCGTTCGGGAGTGACATTCATTCCGGCAATAACTGTATCGACTTTGTGGGTTTCAAGGGCAACCAGCAAGGAATCGAAGTCCATGTTCTTAATAACCAACTTGACTCCTAAATCCTTAGCGAATTGTCTAGCTAACTGCATTTCAAAGCCGACATACTTAGTTTTCCCATTTTGCTTGGTAGTAAACTCAAACGGTGGGTAATCGGCACTGGTCCCCACGACCAGTGTCCCCTTTTGTTTAATCCTTTGTAGTGAATCATCGGTCGCTGCATTGGTCGAGCTTATAGTAGAACTAGAACTCGAGCTTGTGCTGCTTGAACTAGTTGCGGCAGCAAACGCATTGAGCGGCGCGAGGAACACTGAAACACAAAGAATACACAGCATTAATAATTGCTTGAAGTGCTTCATAATTCTTAATCTCCTTTGCCAATAGAATTCAAATAATTATTGTAAATGAATATACACCCTATTCAGTATTTATGCAATACTGTTTCGAAAATACGGCATAAATATTCACTAACTAAGGGTGGTCGTTAAGGACTAAATATTTTTTCTTCATTAAATATGGGGAAAGATAATTAATTTAAAAATAGTTATTGATAAATACAGAGTAAATGTTGACACTGGGGGTGGAATTAGGTACAATACCTTTTGTAGTGAAAGGTGTAAGTAGCCTTGAAACGTAACTTTAAGCTCGGAGGGAGGGAATCAAAATGTCAAAAACAGTCGTTCGTAAGAATGAATCTTTAGACGACGCTCTTCGACGCTTTAAACGTTCAGTTTCGCGCAATGGGACTTTGCAAGAATACCGGAAGCGTGAATTCTACGAAAAGCCTAGTGTTCGGCGTAAGTTAAAATCTGAAGCAGCACGGAAGCGCAAGAACAAGCGTGGTCGTCGCTACTAAAATGTTTGCTCCTACCTTCGATGCGGTGGGAGCTTTTTTCTTAATATGAGGGGGACCTGAAGATGGCATTATTAAAGCAATTATCAGCAGATATGATTACGGCAATGAAGAATCGTGATAAGGAAACCTTGGCGGTTGTCCGGATGTTGAAAGCAGCGGTTCAAAACGCCCAGATTGAGGCTGGCCATGACCTGACACCTGACGAAGAGGTAGCGGTCATGTCACGGGAATACAAGCAACGCAAGGAGTCACTGGCCGAATTTGAAAAGGCTGGTCGCCAAGACCTGGTGGACAAGACGAATGCTGAACTTAAGATTGTGGCCAAGTACATGCCAAAGCAACTTTCCGAAGACGATGTATTAAAGATTGTCAACGACACAATTGCCCAGGTGGGTGCCACGAGCATGAAAGACTTCGGCAAGGTCATGGGAGCAGTGATGCCGAAGGTTAAGGGCCAAGCCGATGGGAAGGTTGTTAACCAGGCTGTTAAGAAAGCACTGAGCAACAAATAATTTTATGCTTAATTAAGCCAATCACCCTGATGGATGGTTGACTTTTTGCTTTTTAAATCACCATTTTTATGATAAAAGAGTAAAATAGAAGTTACTAAAGAAAAAGAGGGTATTTAACATGTGTACATCGATTCTCTATACTGCGGGCGACCATTACTTTGGTCGTAACCTAGATTTGGAAGTCTCATTTGGTCAAGAGGTGGTTGTTACCCCGCGCGACTATCCATTTGATTTTCGCAAGATGCCAACTTTAAACCACCACTACGCCATTATCGGGATGGCCCTGGTCAAGGATAACTACCCCTTGTACTTTGACGGGGCCAATGAAGAGGGCCTGGGGATGGCTGGTCTAAACTTTGCCGGGCTGGCCCACTTCTTCCCGGTTGAAGACGGCAAGGATAACGTCTCACCATTCGAATTTATTCCCTATGTTTTGGGTCAATGTAAAGATGTTGCCGAGGCAAAGAAACTACTTGCCAACCTTAACTTGGTAAATATCAACTTCTCTGACCAACTCCAGCTTTCCCCGCTCCACTGGTTGATCGCCGACCGACAAGGAGCATCGATTGTTGTTGAATCCACTCAGAGCGGTCTTCACGTTTACGATAATCCAGTGGGTGTTTTAACCAATAACCCCGAGTTCCCATCCCAGATGACGAACCTAGCAAATTACCAGAGTGTTTCGCCAGCTGACCCGGTTAACACCTTGATGCCAAAGAAGGAACTCAAGACATACAGCCGGGGTCTCGGCTCCCACATGCTGCCAGGGGGGATGGATTCCGAAAGCCGTTTTGTTAAGGAATGCTTTACCCTACATAATGCACCGGCGGGTGGCAGTGAGTTGGAAAATGTTACCAACTACTTCCACTGCCTGCATGCGGTAGAACAGCAGAATGGGCTCGACGAGGTTGCACCGGATACTTTTGAATACACAATCTACTCCGATGGGATCAACCTGGCTACGGGGACCTTCTACTACACGACCTATGAAAATAACCAGATCAATGCTGTTCAGATGCACAATGTTGATTTGGACGCCAAGGAACTTGCCCAGTTCCCACTGGTTAAGGAACAAGCCATCAATACCCAAAATTAAATAAGAATATTTAAAAAGCGGTTTGATTATTCGTAAGCACGGGTAGTTAAACCGCTCTTTGATTATTTAAATGTCGTCATTCCAGCTTGACTATACATTATTTTGAATAAAATACAGAAAATTTACAAAAATACTTGATATATATTCAATAACGGTGTATATTAATTGCAATTAATAAATATGCAAATAAATGAATGGAGACGATAATAATGAGTAAAGAAAAAATTGTTTTAGCTTATTCCGGTGGCCTTGACACCTCTGTTGCAATTGCCTGGTTAAAGAACAAGGGCTATGACGTAATTGCCTGCTGTATTGATGTGGGCGAAGGCCTTGACCTGGAAGCCATCAAAAATAAGGCGGCGGCAATTGGTGCCTGGAAGTCAGTTGTGATTGATGCCAAGCTGGACTTTGCGGAACAGTTTGTTCTTCCCGCATTGCAAGCCCATGCAATGTACGAACAAAAGTACCCACTGGTTTCGGCACTTTCACGGCCACTGATTGTCCAGAAGTTGGTTGCCACTGCCAAGCAGTACGGGGCTACTGCAATTGCCCACGGTTGTACCGGGAAGGGGAATGACCAGGTCCGGTTCGAAGCTGGTATTCATGCCCTGGCTCCTGAAATGAAGATTGAAGATCCTATCCGGGACTGGCACTGGTCACGGGAAGAGGAAATCCAATACGCAAAGGACAATAATATTCCCGTGCCGATTACCAAGGCAAGCCCATACTCAATCGATCAGAACCTGTGGGGACGGGCCAATGAATGTGGGATTCTTGAAGATCCTTGGGCAGCGGCTCCTGAGGATGCCTACGAACGGACAACCCCAATCGAAGAAACTCCTGACCAGCCAACCGTAATGGAAATTACCTTTAAAGAAGGGGTCCCAACCGCCCTTGATGGTGAAAAATTACCCCTGGACCAGTTGATTATGAAGCTTGACAAGATTGCTGGTGATAACGGGATTGGCCGGATTGACCACGTTGAGAACCGGTTAGTTGGTATCAAGTCACGGGAAATTTACGAATGCCCCGCCGCAACCGTCTTACTTGCTGCCCACAAGGACCTTGAAGACCTGACTCAAGAGCGGGAAGTTGCCCACTTCAAGCCGGTAATTGAAGGCAAGATGGCTGAAATCATTTATAATGGACTGTGGTACTCACCTTTGATGAAGGCGTTAGTATCGTTCATTGACGAAACACAAAAGGTGGTTAACGGTGTTGTCCGGGTAAAGATGTTCAAGGGGAACGTCATTTGTGAAGGACGGAAGTCACCAAACTCCTTGTACGACAAGAACTTGGCAACTTACACCTCTGCGGACGAGTTTGATCAAGAGGCCGCAACTGGCTTCATTAAGCTCTGGGAATTACCCGACAAGGTCTATGCCCAGGTCCAAGAAAAAGCTAACCACCATTCACAGAAAGGGGAAGTAACGGATGCCTATTAAGAAGATGTGGGGTGGCCGGTTTGAAAAGGGCGGCGACCAGCTCGTCGACCAATTCGGTGCCTCCATTTCCTTTGACCAGGAGATGGCAAAAGAAGATATTATGGGCTCACTGGCCCATGTGAAGATGCTAAAGAAGACCCAGATTTTACCTGGGGCGGACGCTGACAAAATTATTGGCGGGTTAAATGATTTAATGACCGAACTTGAGGAACATGGCCTACCGTTTGACGTGGAGAATGAAGATATTCATATGAATATTGAGGCCCTCTTGACCAAGAAAATTGGTTCAGTTGCCGGTAAACTCCATACCGGACGGAGTCGTAATGACCAGGTGGCAACCGATTTCCACCTTTACGTTAAAGAGCGGCTGCCTAAGATCATCTTCGCCCTCAAGGATCTTCAACAGGCCCTAGTCAACCTTGCCGAAAAGAACGTGGAAACCATCATGCCGGGTTATACCCACATGCAACACGCCCAGCCAATCTCTTACGGTCAATACTTAATGGCTTACTTTCAAATGTTTCAGCGGGATGTGGAGCGCTTTACCTTTAACAAGCAGCATACCGACCTCTCGCCGCTAGGGGCCGCGGCCCTTGCCGGGACGACCTTTCCGATTGACCGGGAAATGACGACGGCACTCCTCGGCTTCAAGAAACCGTACGCTAACTCGTTAGATGCCGTCAGTGATCGGGACTTTGCACTGGAGTTTTTGAGTAACGCCAGTATCTTGATGGTGCACCTTTCCCGCTTATGTGAGGAGATTATTTACTGGTGCAGTTATGAGTTTAACTACATTGAATTATCGGATGCCTATTCAACCGGTAGTTCCATCATGCCCCAGAAGAAGAATCCGGACATGGCAGAGCTGATTCGGGGGAAGAGCGGCCGGGTGTTCGGCAGCTTGATGGGACTTTTGACCACCATGAAGGGTCTGCCACTGGCGTACAATAAGGATATGCAAGAGGACAAGGAAGGGGTCTTTGATACTGTCAAGACCATTCTACCGTGTTTGAAGGTTATGACCGGGATGATTGAAACCCTGCATGTCAATAAGGATAAGATGGCCCATGCCACCCACCACGATTTCTCCAACGCCACTGAGTTGGCTGATTACCTAGCAACCAAGGGGATTCCGTTCCGGCGGGCCCATGAGATCGTTGGTGAGTTGGTCCTCAAGGGGATTAAGACCGGCACCGATCTAGCAGACATTCCGCTAAGCGAGTTTAAGCAGATTGACCCGCGGGTCGAAGACGATGTCTACCAGGTCTTGAAGCCAGCCGTTGCAGTTCAGCGGCGGAACTCGCTCGGTGGGACCGGCTTTGACCAGGTTAAGGCCCAGATTTCTGCCGCCAAACAAATATTAAATAAGTGATATATAAGATTAAAGGCCCTGATGACTTACTTGCCGTCAGGGCCTTTTGGTGTCTTCTTGAAGGCGGTTGGGTGCGCTTTAGTTATTAACCCGGGGGAAGCTATGATATAATCAATCTGAAAAAGCGTAATTTAATCGTTAAAGGAGAATTGAATAATTTGGCAGAAAGTACGCAAGAATATGAACAAGTATTTCAAATTGACCAGCCAGTAATCGAGGTTGGTATTTTAGGGCCCCAGGATAAGTTTGTCAGCCTGATTGAGCAGGGGATGGAGGTTACCCTAAACCCCTTTGGCGGCAATTTGAAGGTTAGTGGACGTCGGGAGGACGTTAAACTGACGATTGACGTCTTCCATGCCCTGGTAAACCTTCTTCAACAGGGAATCCACCTGCACAGCACCGATATTGTCAGCGCAATGAAGATGGCCCACCGGGGAACACTAGAATACTTTGCGGACCTTTACAGTGAGACCATTATCAAGGATCGCAAGGGGCGTGCGGTCCGGGTTAAGAACTTTGGCCAGCGCCAGTACGTCAACGCAATGAAGCATAATGACATCACGTTTGGGATTGGCCCGGCCGGAACGGGGAAAACCTACCTGGCAGTTGCGATGGCGGTAGCGGCCTTAAAGCGCGGTGAAGTTGAACGGATTATCGTTACCCGCCCGGCCGTTGAAGCTGGGGAGAGCCTCGGCTTTCTTCCTGGTGACTTGCAGGAAAAGGTTGATCCATACTTGCGGCCAATTTACGATGCCCTAAACGATATCTTGGGTTCTGACCATACCCAGCGCCTGATGGAACGAGAAATCATTGAAATCGCCCCATTGGCATACATGCGGGGACGGACATTGGACGGTGCCTTCGTTATTCTCGATGAGGCGCAAAACACCACCAACGCTCAGATGAAGATGTTTTTAACCCGTCTGGGATTTGGCTCTAAGATGGTCGTTAACGGTGATATCTCACAGATTGACCTGGCCCATGGTGTGCGGAGCGGGCTGGTGAGTGCGCAGCGCATCTTGAAGGATATCCAGTCAATCAAGTTTGTTCGCTTCAGTGCCGAAGACGTTGTTCGGCATCCAGTTGTCGCCCGAATCATCACGGCATATGAAGAGCACGCAACCAAAAAAGTAAGCAAGGATAAAAAGACGTCAAAGGAGGAATAGTGGTGGACCTGACAGTGTATGATGAGACTGGTGGCCAGGTAAGTGAGGATCAATTGGCCCTGGTTAAGGACGTTTTGCAATTTGCTGCCCGTAAGTTAGCCCTTAAGGACAACACCGAAATGTCAGTAACCCTGATGACTAATCCCGCAATCCGCAAACTTAACAAACAGTACCGGGGAGTTGACCGGGCAACCGACGTTTTAAGCTTTGCTGCGGAGGAGAGTGGGGACGAAACCCCCATCATCATGGACCCAGCGTTGGCAGCCGAACTACCGGAGAACCTCGGCGACCTCTTTGTCTCAATTGATAAGGTCGCAGAACAGGCTAAGTTTTTGGGCCATTCAAGCGACCGAGAACTGGGCTTCCTGGTTGTCCATGGATTCCTTCATTTAAACGGCTATGATCATGAAAAAACGGCCGATGAGAAAAAAATGTTTGCATTACAACGGGAGATACTAGATGAGTATGAGCTCAAGAGATAAGCACCAAGTAACCAAAAATAATCACCTCCTGCAGGCGATGAGCCACGCCTTTGATGGAATCATCACGATGCTGCGTGAGGAACGTAACATGCGTTACCACGTCCTGGCCGCATTTTTGGTCGTCCTCGTCGGAATATTCTTTCATATTCGGGCGACAGACTGGCTATGGCTCCTCCTGGTGATTTTTTTAGTCTTTGCCGCTGAATTCCTAAACACCGTCACTGAGGCTGTCACCGACCTCTTGGTGAGCCACCACTATGATGTTGAAGTAAAGAAGGCAAAGGACGTGGCCGCCGGGGGTGTCTTGATTGCGGCGTGCTTTGCCGTCTTAGTGGGTCTGATAATATTTGGCCCATACGTTATGCAGTTATTGAAGTAGGGAGAAGAAAATGGATAATCCAAACTATAAATCAGGTTTTGTTGCGCTAATTGGCCGGCCCAACGTTGGTAAGTCAACCTTATTGAACTACATTGTTGGTCAAAAGGTCGCAATCATGAGTAACGTTGCGCAGACGACCCGGAATAAGATCCAGGGGATCTACACGAGTCCCGAAGCTCAGATCGTCTTTATTGATACGCCCGGTGTCCACAAGCCGGTTACCAAGCTCGGCGATTTCATGGAGCGGTCGACCCTCTCCGCTTTAGACGAGGTCGATGCCGTGGTTTATGTCGTCAGTGCTAGTGAGAAACGGGGCCCCGGTGACAACTTTATTATTGAAAAGTTACAGCAGGTTAAAAAACCGATTTACTTGGTTGTTAATAAGATCGACCAGGTCCACCCCAACGAACTACCCGACATCGTTGACCAGTACAAGGATGATCTTCCCTTCAAGCAGATCATTCCGGTCTCTGCCCTCCAGGGGAACAACGTGAATGAGTTAATCAACCAGTTAGTTAAGGGCCTCCCCCACGGCCCTCAGTACTACCCAGATGATCAGATTTCCGACCACCCCGAACGCTTTGTCATCGCCGAAATGATCCGGGAAAAAGTATTTATGCTGACCAGGGATGAGGTTCCCCATTCCGTTGCCGTCGACGTCACTTCTGTTAAGCGTGAGGACGAAGAGCACGTCCATATTTCCGCTAACATTGTTGTCGAACGGCCGGGGCAAAAGGGGATTATCATTGGCAAAAAGGGTCAGATGCTCAAGAAGATTGGGACAATGGCTCGTAAGGATATTGAGCGCCTGCTTGGTGACCATGTCTTCCTCCAGCTGTGGGTCAAGGTTGTGCCGAAGTGGCGCGATAAGTCGGCAATGCTTAAGGACTATGGCTACCGCAATAAGGACTACTAATCACTTCAAGGGGGCTTAATGATGGCCCGGGAGACCACTGATTTTACAGGGATAATTATCTACCGGCGGGACTACCGGGAGCGGGACCTGCTCGTCAAGATGTTGACGGATAAAATTGGCCCGGCAATGTTTTACATCCGTGATGGCAAGAAACGGGGCTTTCGCATGGCGAGCGACTTTTTGCCGTTTACGCACGGAACCTATATTGGAGCGCTCGACAATCAGGGGCTTAGTTTTGTGAACACGGCGAGTGAAACGCACCAGTACCAGGGGATTGCTACCGACCTGCGGCGTAATGCCTACGCCACCTACATTCTTTCCCTGGTTGACCATGCCTTCACAGATGGCCAGGGGATTGGCGGTTGGTTTAACCAGGTGGCGGCGGCCCTTGACCTAATTAACCGGGGACAAGACGAGCAGGTTGTTACCAATGTAATCGAGACCCAGCTGCTGACGGTCTTTGGGGTTGCCCCGACCTGGGACCGGTGCGTTATTTGTGGCGAACGCCACCGTCCTCTTGATTTTTCGGAACAGTATGGTGGAATGCTGTGTGACCGTCATTGGTACCTTGACCAGCGGCGCTTTCACCTTGACCGCCGGACTGCCTATTATTTGCAGCAGTTTGCAGTCCTAAACCTCCAGCAGGTGAACACCATTAAAATTAACTCCTTTACCAAGGAGCGCCTTCAGTACGTCTTGGATACCCTTTACAATGACCAGGTGGGCCTCCGCTTGAAGAGTAAACGATTCATCAACCAGATGAACCGTCTGGAACAAAAAATGGGTAAATTGTCGACTGACGATTGACAATTTGAGAAAGTTTATCTATCATAAACAATGTTTATTGGTAACACTTAATTTGAATATTGGTTGACGTTGACGGAGAAAAGCAACGGTTACGCCTTTATCAAGCGAGTAGGGGAGAGTGAAAGCCCTACTAAAGGTTCCGTTGTAGGCCCTCTACCAGTCATCTTTAACTAAGCTGTTTTGCAGAAATGCAAAAAAGCAGGGTGGAACCGCGATGTAATCTCGTCCCTGCAGTTACTATTCCGTAACTGTAGGGACTTTTTGATATGAAGGGAAGTATTCAGATGACAACAAAGAAGCTGAGTGTTCAGGATATCATCTTCACGCTTGAACAGTACTGGGCAAAGCAGGGCTGCATGCTGATGCAGGCCTACGATACGGAAAAGGGTGCCGGGACAATGAGCCCATACACCTTTTTACGGGCAATCGGCCCAGAACCATGGAACGCTGCATATGTCGAGCCATCCCGGCGGCCGGCTGACGGTCGTTATGGTGAAAACCCGAACCGGCTTTACCAGCACCACCAGTTCCAAGTAATCATGAAACCATCACCGGATAATATTCAAGACCTGTACTTGGGGAGCTTGAAGGAACTCGGAATTGACCCGCTTGAACACGATATTCGGTTCGTGGAAGATAACTGGGAGAACCCATCCATGGGTTGTGCCGGTGTTGGTTGGGAAATCTGGCTTGACGGCATGGAAGTTACCCAGTTTACCTACTTCCAAGTCGTTGGTGAACTGCCGATGAACCCAGTGGCTTCAGAAGTTACCTATGGTTTGGAACGGCTCGCTGAATATATTCAAAATGTTGACTCTGTTTACGACCTGGAATGGGCGGACGGGGTCCTGTATGGTGATATCTTTAAGGAGCCAGAATACGAGCACTCCAAGTACGCATTCGAGGAAAGCAACCAGGATATGTTGCTGGCAGCCTTTAACGATTACGAAACCGAGGCTAAGCGGCTCATTAAACTGGGCTTAGTTCACCCGGCATATGACTATGTTCTGAAGTGCAGTCATACCTTTAATCTCTTGGATGCCCGGGGAGCAGTTTCCGTTACTGAACGGGCGGGTTACCTCCACCGGATTCGGATCATGGCAAAGTCAATTGCGAAGGCCTTTGTCGAAGAGAGGCGGAAACGGGGCTTCCCATTGATTCACGACGATAAACTACGGCAAAAGACACTCGATGAGTACACCAAGAAGGCTGAGAAGGCCAAGCAACGCGCGGCTAAACAAGCAGCCAAGAAGGCTAAAAAAGCGCAGAAGGGGGACAAGTAAGATGGCTAATTCATATTTACTAGAAGTGGGCGTTGAAGAAATGCCTGCGCATGTTGTTACGCCAAGTATTAAGCAACTTCACCAGCGGGTAGCTGATTACCTGAAGGAACAACGGATTTCATTTGATGACATTCAAGAATATGCAACCCCACGGCGGCTGGCCCTTTTAATCAGTGGCCTTAGCGACAAGCAACCAGATGTTGATGAATCCGTCAAGGGCCCTGCTAAGAAGATTGCTCAGGATGCTGATGGTAACTGGACGAAGGCGGCAATCGGTTTTACCCGGGGCCAAGGGGCCAGCGTTGATGACATCGAATTTAAGGACGTCAAGGGTGTTGAATACGTCTTTGTTGAAAAGCACATTGCCGGAAAGCCAGTTGCCGAAGTGCTGAAGGGCTTACCAGACGTGATTACCGCAATGACCTTCCCAACACTGATGAAGTGGGGTTACCACAACCTACAATTTATTCGCCCAATTCGGTGGTTGGTTTCCCTGCTTAATGACCAGGTGGTCCCGTTTAAGATTCTTGATGTTGAGGCTGGTCGGACCACCTGGGGACACCGTTTCTTAGGGCATGACATCGAATTACAAAAGGCCACTGATTATGTCGATGCCCTGTACAAGGATTACGTAATCGTTGACCCAGTTAAGCGTAAGCAGGTAATTAATGACCAAATTGATGCCATTGTTGAAGAACACGACTGGGTAATTGATAAGGATCCAGACCTCTTGGAAGAGGTTAACAACCTGGTGGAATGGCCAACTGCTTTTGCGGGATCCTTTGATAAGAAGTACCTGGTGCTGCCAGATGAGGTCCTGATTACTTCCATGAAGGATAACCAGCGGTTCTTCTACCTTCGCGACCATGACGGTAACCTCTTGCCAAACTTCATTGCCGTCCGGAACGGGAACAAGGAATACCTAGAAAACATCATCAAGGGGAATGAACGGGTCCTGGTTCCGCGACTTGAAGATGCTAAGTTCTTCTACGAGGAAGACCAAAAGCTGACGATTGACCAGTACGTTGACCGCCTGAAGCGGGTTAGCTTCCATGACAAGATTAGTTCGATGTACGACAAGATGCAGCGGACAGCCGTGATTGCACAGTTAATTGGCAAGCGGCTTAACTTAACGGATGATGAGCTGGCGGACCTTGACCGTGCTGCCCATATCTACAAGTTTGATCTGACCACCCAAATGGTCGGCGAGTTTGCCGAACTTCAAGGGGTAATGGGTGAAATCTATGCTAAACTCTTCGGCGAAAAGGACGACGTTGCAACTGCTATTCGGGAACACTATATGCCAATTTCTGCTGAGGGTGAGCTACCACAGACCAAGTTAGGAGCTGTCCTTGCAATTGCCGATAAGCTTGATAGCATCTTGAGCTTCTTTGCAGTGGGGATGATTCCTTCTGGTTCAAACGACCCGTATGCTCTGCGTCGTCAGGCATTTGGAATTGTGCGGATCATTAATGACCGGAATTGGCACTTGCCATTGCTCGGCATCCAAGCAGCCATTATCAAAGCCCTTGCTGCGGCTAACATTAAGACTAGTTTTGACCTTTCAAAGAATGCCGATGCTGTTCGTCAATTCTTCTTAGATCGGGTCAAGCAGGCGCTGAGCGAACGGAAACTTCGTCACGATATCATTGATACCGTTAGTGATACGAAGGTTAATGACCTGGCGAACATCTTTGCGGCGGCCCAGGCAATTGATGAGCATAAGGATGATGGTGACTTTAAGGCCGCCATTGAGGCTCTGACCCGGGTCCTGCGCATCGCCAAGAAGGGTAACCAAGGTTCAGCTGCCCAGGTTAACCCTGAACTATTTGAAAACCCGTCCGAACAAAAGCTTTATGATGCGGTTAATGACCTGGAAAAGCAGGCTAAAGACCGGACGGTTGCGGAGAACTTTGCTGCATTACGTTCCTTAGAACCAGTGATTACCAGTTACTTTGACGAGAACATGATTATGGACAAGAACGAAGATATCCGTAACAACCGGCTCACTCAGCTGGGGATTCTCGCCCGGCTTGCTGGCGTTATGGGGAACCTAAACGATTTAATTGTTAAGTAAGCTTTTTGATTGTTTTACCGCTGACTTGTGGTATCATATATATTAAGTGAATTATGTGTTGATAAGTAGAGGAGGGTCGCATTCCGTATGGTTGCGACCTTTCGTTACTGTACGCAGATTAATCAAGTGGGGTGGTTCAATGGCGCGCATACCACGTGATACAATCGATCGGGTACGTAATTCGGTTGATATTGTTGACGTAATTGGGCGGTACGTTCAGTTAAAAAAAGCGGGGAAGAGCTTTACCGGCCTATGCCCCTTTCATGAGGAGCAGACCCCGTCGTTCTCAGTGAACGAAGAGAAGCAGTACTACCACTGTTTTGGCTGTGGACGAAGCGGAAATGTTTTCCAATTTCTAATGGATTACCTGCATATTGGCTTTGTTGAGGCGGTGCAAAAAATTGCCAAGGACAGCGGAATTGACCTGCCACAGCAGTACCAAGAGTCAACCGGTCAGGCCACTTCCCAATTTGCTAATAGTGAGGCTGGCCAATTGATCGCCCTGCACCAAAAGGCCGCCCAGCTCTACCACCACATTCTGGTTAATACCCCTGCTGGCGCTGTTGCCCGGGCCTACCTCAAACGACGGGGAATGACCGATGACCTGGTGGAACAGTTCCAGCTTGGTTATGCTCCGGAGCAACGGGTATTGAAGGCATTTTGTGACCAGCAAAAGATTGACTACCAGATTCTCCGTAAGTCGGGATTGTTTACGGAGGACCAGGTGGGGGAACTACACGACCGCTTTGTTGACCGGGTGATTTACCCGATAAAAAACCAGCGGGGGCAAGTAATTGCCTTTTCTGGGCGCCTACTCAGTACTGCAAACAATGACCTGCCAAAGTACTTGAACAGTCCGGAAACCCCAATCTTTAATAAACGGCGGACGCTTTTTAACCTTGACGTTGCCCGTAAGGATGCAAAGCAAACGGGCAAGATGTACCTGTTTGAAGGTTTTATGGACGTCATCTCAGCATACGGTGCCGGTGTCTTAAACGGGATTGCCTCAATGGGGACCAGTTTTACTGAGGAACAGGTGGCCATTATCCAGCGGTCAACGCCCCAGCTTGATATTTGTTATGATGGTGATAGCGCGGGGCAAAATGCGATTGACCGGGCAATTAAGTTGGTTGACCAGGAAGCTACCGGCAATATGGTCACCAGGATTGTCCAACTGCCGGCGGGAATTGATCCCGACGAGTACGTCCAAAAATATGGTGGTGAGAAGTTTAAGCAGTACCTCAGCCAGCACGAAGAAACGGTGGTTGACTTTTACCTGCGCTTCTTCCGTAATGACCGTAACTTAGGCCAACAGAGTGAGTTGATCAATTACCTTGACCAGTCGTTAAAGGTGATTGCGAAGGTAACATCGCCGGTTGAACAAGATATGTACTTGGGACGGCTTGCTGATGAATTTTCCCTTGATAAGGCGGCGCTCAAGAGTCAGCTGACCCAGCTGTCGGAAGAACTGGGGATTCATCCGCAAACACCGGGACAGAGTTACCAACAGCGGGTGGTATCACGCCAAGAGTACGCCCAGCCCGCAAGCCAGGAGTCGGAAAAGGCAGTCAGTCGGACGGAACTGGCCGAACGAATGCTCCTGTATTACATGCTTCATAGCCAAGAGGTGTGGGCGCACGTTACGGCGGAAGATGACTTTCATTTTGTTCATGAACGTTATCAGACACTGTACCTGTTAGCAGCAAGCTATTTTACGGAGCATGGGGACTATTCGGTGGCGGACTTCTTGAACTACCTGAACGAGGATGACCTGCGCAACACCCTCAGTTTGATCGAGCAGTTGAATGTCAACCCGGTAATTAAGATGCCGGTAATTGACGATTGTGTGCGGATCATCATGCACCAGACGCCGCTCGCCACACAAATTGACCAGGTACAAAGAAAGCTGAAGGAAGCTAATACTTTGAACAATAATGAGTTGGTGATGCAGCTAACGGTTAAGTTAGTTGGCCTATTGAAAAAGCAGCAACAGTATAAAGCAGAGGAGACTAATTAATATGGCAAAGAGTAAGAAAAAGAATCTTGTTATTTCAAACAGTGATGATTTTGACCAACAAGAATACGATACTGCTGTTGGGAAGCTGATTCGTCAGTACAAGAAGAAAAAGGAAATCCGCTATGACGAATTAACAGAAAAGCTGGCAAAACCATACGAGCTGAACGCCGATGGTATCGATAACCTGTTGCAAAATGTCGAGGATGCCGGTATCAGTGTGGTTGACGAAAACGGTGACCCTGATCCCCGGGCACTTAAGGCAACGGAAAAGCTGTCACAGAAGGCAATGAAGGATACTTCTGCGCCAACCGGGGTTAAGATCAATGACCCTGTCCGGATGTACCTCAAGGAAATTGGCCGGGTCAACCTCTTAACGGCGGACGAGGAAGTTCAACTGGCCCTGCGGATTGAGCAGGGAGATGAGGTTGCCAAGCAGGAACTGGCTGAGGCAAACCTCCGGCTGGTGGTTTCCATTGCCAAGCGTTACGTTGGCCGGGGGATGCAGTTCCTTGACCTGATTCAAGAAGGTAACATGGGGCTGATGAAGGCCGTTGAAAAGTTTGACTACCGGCGGGGATTCAAGTTCTCAACCTACGCAACTTGGTGGATTCGGCAGGCGATTACCCGGGCAATTGCTGACCAAGCCCGGACAATTCGGATTCCTGTCCACATGGTTGAAACCATTAATAAGCTGATTCGGATCCAACGGCAACTGCTCCAGGACCTTGGCCGGGAACCAATACCGGAGGAAATTGGTGCTGAGATGGACATGCCAACCGAAAAGGTCCGGAACATCCTTAAGATTGCCCAAGAACCGGTTTCATTGGAAACACCAATTGGTGAAGAGGACGATTCCCACCTGGGTGACTTTATTGAAGACCAAGATGCCACAAGCCCGGCTGACCATGCCGCTTACGAAATGATGAAAAAACAGTTGGAAAACGTCTTGGATACGTTAACTGACCGTGAAGAAAACGTCTTACGGCTGCGGTTTGGCCTTGATGATGGCCGGACCCGGACCCTCGAAGAAGTAGGGAAGGTCTTTGGTGTCACTCGTGAACGGATTCGGCAGATTGAAGCCAAGGCCCTGCGGAAGCTTCGCCACCCATCACGTTCTAAGCAACTCAAGGACTTCTTGGAATAAGCCGTCCTAGTTAATATATACGTAAAACAATTGAACAGGTGCCTAAATAGCTAAAAACACTATTGGGTGGGCACAGATAAGCCTTCAGTTTACAGATCTTTTCTCTAAACTGAAGGCTTATTTTATTTTTAAAATAAGATTAAAATATTGTTAGAAAATCCTTGACGCATTTTTCACATAATAATAGAATTAAAGCAAGTTGTTTATAGTTTGTTTGTACAAAAGGAGAACGAATATGCCTGAATTATCATCAGATCTTTATGGTACCGTTAGTCATAAGTTGAATGCTTTGAAGCCCTCGGGGATTCGGGCATTCAATAAGGAAGTCTCTAAGATTCCGGGAATTATTAAGTTGACCATCGGGGAACCCGATTTCAACGTCCCGGAACACGTTAAGCAGGCGGCCATTAAGAGTATTGAAAATAACGATTCCCACTATGCACCGCAGGCCGGTAAGCCGGAACTGCTCCAGGCGATTAGTAACTATATCCAAAAGACACGCCAGGTAAACTACAATCCGGATGATGAAGTCGTGGTTACGGTGGGGGCAACTGAGGCCCTCGACTCGACCTTCTTTGCGCTCTTCAATACTGGTGATAAGGTAATCGTTCCTACCCCAACCTTTGCCCTTTACTTCCCGTTGATTTCAATGACGGGCGCCACCGGGGTCCAAGTTGACACCTCTGCTGATAATTTTGTCCTGACCCCCGAACGGTTAGAAAAGACGCTCGAAAAGGAGGGTGACGGTGTCAAGGCAGTCTTGCTGAATTACCCAACTAACCCAACTGGCCGCGAATATCCAAAGGAAGTCTTGGAGGGGTTAGCAAAGGTAATTGCCAAGCACCACCTCTACGTAATTGCGGACGAAATATATAGCGAGCTAGTTTACGATGTCCAGCACTATTCAATCGCATCAATTATTCCAGAACGGACGATTCTGATCTCCGGACTCTCAAAGTCACACGCGATGACCGGTTATCGGATTGGTTATGTTGCCGCTCCAGCAAAGATTGCGAAGAAGATTTTGCAGATGCACGAATACCTGGTTACCACGGTTACGGATAACACCCAGGTAGCGGCTGCCGAAGCCCTCACGAACGGTCTGGATGACCCAATTGCCTTCCGGAAGGCATACCAGCGGCGCCGGGACATGATCATTGCCGGGCTAACCAAGGCGGGCTTTGAAATGGCAACTCCCCAGGGGGCCTTCTACATCTTTGCTAAGATTCCGCAGTTCTTCGGAATGGATGATGAAAAGTTTGCTCGGAACCTGGCTAAGGAAGCCAAGGTGGGGGTTACACCTGGTAGTGCTTTTGGTGCTGGTGGACAAGGCTATATCCGTCTCTCATATGCTTCATCCGATGAAGATATCAAGGAAGCATTACGGCGAATCAGTGAATACGTTAAGCAACTTAGCTAAAAATTAACAAGAAGAAAAGCACTTAGGACCTGGCCGTTTTGGCCCAGGACCCTAAGTGCTTTTATATTGGTGACTGACTACCTTGTTCAAGTCCGCTGATCCTTTTGGTATACTGGTAAGTGAATAAGAAAAAAGGAAATGATAACGTGGACGAGAAACACCTTTCAAAACGGCTCACCCAGGTGGCGGCATTTGTTCCCCAGGGTGCCCGAATAGCCGACATTGGGTCGGACCATGCCTACCTCCCAGCGGCTTTGGCCCTATCAGGGCGAATTCAATTTGCGGTTGCCGGTGAGGTTGCTAACGGCCCCTATGACAACATGGTTAAGGAAATTACCGAAAATGGTCTGACAAAGACAATTATTCCCCGTCTTGCCAATGGTTTAGCTGCAATTCGGCCAACAGATAAGGTCGATACGGTTGTAATTGCGGGGATGGGCGGCGCTTTGATTGCGGACATCCTGGAAAAGGGACGGGCCCAATTAGCAGGTGTTAAGCGCCTAATCTTACAGCCGAACGTTGGTGAATACCGGTTGCGGCAGTGGCTCTTAAAAAATAGCTACCAGATTATGGACGAACGGTTAATTGAAGAAGATGACCACATCTACGAAATCATTGTGGCGGAGCCGTCGGTGGTTCCCTTCACTTACAGTGAGTATGAGCTAATGTTTGGCCCCTTCCTTTTGGAAAAGAAGGGACCCATCTTCAAGCAAAAGTGGCAAGAATACCAGCAACGCCAGAACGGGGTCCTTCAGCAGATGGCGGGGGCAAAGCAGCCACCACAAGCGAAGATTAACCAGCTGAAGAAGCAATTAACAATGGTAAAGGAGGCTATTCAGGATGACTAAGGGAACAGACTTAATCAAACGCTTTGAAAGATTTGCCAGCCCGGCACTGGCGGAGAACTGGGACCATGTCGGCTTGCAGATTGGGGATCCGGACCAGGCCATTCATCGGCTAATGACGACTTTGGATGTACGCCCCGAAACGGTTGATGAGGCCGTCAGAAAAGGGGTTGACTTTATTTTTGCCCACCACCCAGTGATGTTTCATCCTGCTAAGGACTTGGACACGCGTAACCCCCAAAATGCAATGTACGCCAAAATCCTTGCTAACCATATCACGGTTTACGCGGCGCACACTAACCTGGATACTGCCAACGGTGGGATGAATGATTGGCTGGCAACTAAGCTGGGCCTGACTAATTGCCAACCATTGGTGCCGGCCGGTAGTGACCCGGTAAGCAAGGAACCCGTTGGAATGGGCCGGGTGGGCACCATCAACGGGGCAATGAATGCGCGTGAGTTTGCCGAATTTTGTCAGCGGCTTTTCAAGGTCCCTGGTCTCCGCTTGATTACCAACCCTGCTGATGCCGAAAAGCCAATCCACCGGGTCGCCGTTTTGGGTGGTGCCGGTCAGGACTTCTATGAGCAGGCTGTTCAAGCGGGGGCGGATGCTTACGTAACCGGGGATGTTAGCTACCACTTTGCGCATGATATGATTGCTAATCACCTAACTGTGGTTGACCCTGGTCACCACATTGAAGCAATTTGTGAACACCAACTTGCCCGCCTGTTTAAGCAGTGGCAAGAGGAAAACGGTTGGGAATTTGATATCTGTGAAAATACCATCAATACCGACCCGTTTACCTTTATCGTTAACCAGTAAGGAGGACTTTTTCTATGCCTGTTGAAAAATATGATGGCCTACTAGACCGCTTCTTAAAGTATGTCAAAACCGAGACCCGTTCCAATCCGGCGTCGTCAACTATTCCGTCAGACCCTAAAGAAACGGCTTTTTTGAATGAATTGGCGGGTGAGCTGCGGGACTTGGGGGTTGAAAATGTCCACATCAACCAGCAGAGTTCTTATTTGATGGGAACTATTCCAAGCAACGTTGATCAGGATGT
This sequence comes from Limosilactobacillus avium, assembly GCF_947381485.1. NCBI lineage: Bacteria > Bacillati > Bacillota > Bacilli > Lactobacillales > Lactobacillaceae > Limosilactobacillus > Limosilactobacillus avium. Next base: position 136,575 of record NZ_CANCWN010000001.1, read on the forward strand.
TCCGGTAGTTGGCTTTATTTCCCACGTTGACACGGCCGACTTTAATGCCCACAATGTGAATCCGCAGATTGTAAAAGACTATGATGGCCATTCAGATATCCAGTTAGACCAGGATGGCAAGTACCAGTTAACGGTGGCCGACTTCCCTTCGCTGAAGAAGTACCAGGGTGATACCCTGATTACCACTGATGGCTCAACCCTCCTTGGTGCTGATGATAAGTCCGGAGTGGCCGAGATCGTCACGATGGCCGCTTACTTCCAGGCGCATCCGGAAGTTAAGCATGGTGAGATCAAGATTGGTCTGGGTCCAGATGAGGAAATCGGCACTGGCGCCGACCACTTTGATGTGGACGACTTCGGGGCGGACTTTGCCTACACCGTTGACGCGGGACCATTTGGCGAGCTTGAATACGAAACTTTTAATGCCGCCCAGGCGGAAATTGAAATCGCCGGAAAGGACGTTCATACGGCGGTGGCCAAGGGAACGATGGTCAACGCTATCCAGGTAGCAATTGACCTCCATGACAGCTTGCCAAGGCACGAACGGGCTGAAAGAACAGCGGGGCGGGAGGGCTTCTTCCACCTTTACAAGTTCAATGGCACCGTTGACCATGCCTCAATGACCTACTTGATTCGTGACCATGACCGGCAGACCTTTGAAGAGCGCAAGCACCTTTTGCAAAGAATCGTCGATGGCCTGAATACTGAGCTTGGCGAGAAGCGGATCACGATGAAACTTTATGACCAGTATTACAACCTCAAGGATGCCTTAAAGGACCACATGGACGTGGTCGACCTTGCTAAGCGGGCAATGGAAGAGCTCGACATTAAGCCTGATATCTACCCAGTGCGGGGTGGAACTGACGGGTCGACAATTTCTTACATGGGCCTGCCGACGCCGAACCTCTTTGCGGGGGGCGAAAACATGCATAGTCGCTATGAGTATGTATCCCTACAAACGATGGAACGGGCACTAGATGTCTTGCTCAAGATCAACGAATTGAACCTAGCTGACCACCAGTAATCGTTTTTTACGAAAAAATAAGGGACCACAATGTTCGTGGTCCCTTATTTTTAATAAAAGCTGATTTTTACTTTTCTTGTTTAGCAGGGTCAGCCTTGCCGGTAATGGCATTTACACAGTTAACGGCGATGATGGCCATGACGGCACCGATGATTGCCATTAACTTGTAGTCAGGTGTCATCCCTTCAAGTTGGGAAGTGATGTATGCTAACACTTCAGCGAGGATCAGTCCCCACAGTGCAGCAATAATGTTCTTTGATAAGGTCTTCATGAATTTCATCCCCTCTGTATAAACCTTATTTTAGCACAATTAGGAGAGAAACACAGGGGTAAAAAGTCACCAGGAAGGCGAACTTTTGTTATAATTTTCTCAGGAAAGGAGTGGCCATCGTGGATTACGTACCATTACAGGTGCACAGTAGTTACAGTCTTTTAAACAGTCCCATCCAGATTAATGATCTGGTTCAGGCCGCTAAAGAGCGCGGCTATTCGGCATTGGCTTTGACCGATGAAAATATTTTGTATGGGGCCGTTGAGTTTTATAACGCCGCCAAACAGGCCGGAATTAAGCCCCTGATCGGCCTCGAGCTGACAGTGCACCTGGCGGATATTAACCAGACCCGCCTGCAGCTCACCCTACTGGCCAAGAGCCAGCTTGGGTATCAAAACCTGATGGATATTTCGACAATCCACCAAACAAGGGACCGCGAGCAGTTACCACTCTCCCTGGCTACCATTAGCAAGTACTTAGGGGACCTCATCGTCCTGGTCCCAGTCCAGGTGGGGGTATTCGGCCTCCTCCGTCAGGGAAACAGTTGGCTGGATGAATTTCAAGAACCAATTGCCCAAAATAATTTCTATCTGGGGGTTAACCTTAGCTTAGACAGTGTTGAGCGGGCCGCGTTAAGCGATTTTGCCCGCGAAAACAGCATATCACTGGTGGCCACTGCCCCGGTTGACTATCTGAACCCAACAGACCTTTTTGCTACCAAAGTCCTCCAGGCAATTGGCCAGGGGGCCCAGCTGAAGGACCTTGCCGACCAATCCAAGGAGGTGGGGGGGAACTTCCTGCCGCCCCAAAAACAGGTGATTGCTGACTACCAGCGTGCTGGCCTGCAGGACGCAGTTGCGGAAACGAGTCGGATTGCTGCTCAGTGTGACGTTACCATGCAGTTTAAGTCGCCGGTCTTACCGCATTTCCCAACTCCAGATGGTGAAAGGGCGGGGAAATATTTGCGGGACCTGTGCCTTGCCGGGTTAAAAAAGCGCCCCGTCGCTAACGGCTTCACAGCCGCCGACTACCAGCGGCGGCTGGACCGGGAACTGAAGGTAATTCACCAGATGGGCTTTGATGATTACTTCCTGATTATCTGGGATGTAATGAACTTTGCCCACCAGGCCAAAATAACGACCGATCCCGGGCGGGGGTCAGCGGCGGGGTCCCTAGTGGCCTATGCCTTGGCCATTACCGAGGTTGACCCGTTAGAGTACCACTTGCTCTTTGAACGGTTCCTGAACCCGGAACGGGCCCAGATGCCCGATATTGACCTGGACATTCCCGACAACCGCCGGGGAGAGGTTCTCCAGTATGTCCACCATAAGTATGGTCACCAGCGGGTCGCCCAGATTATTACTTTTGGGACGCTTGCGGCCAAGCAGGTTATTCGTGACGTCAGCCGGGTCTTTGGCTTGACCCAGTACGAATTGACGACGGTCATGGCAACTTTACCAAAGAGCTTACACTTTAGCCTGCAACAGGCAGTTGCGGAGTCGCAGCGGTTGCGTAACCTGTTAACTGACCAGCCGAAGATAAAGTTGCTCTTTGACGTGGCCCAGAAACTGGAGGGCCTTCCCCGCCACTATTCAACACACGCGGCCGGGATTGTTCTTTCCGAAGAACCGTTGCATGAAATTGTCCCCCTGCAAGCGGGGAGCGACGGCCTTTTGATGACCCAGTTCCCTAAGGATACGGTGGAGGCCCTCGGGCTATTGAAGATGGACTTCTTGGGCCTGCGCAACCTGTCAATCATGGATGACACAATTAAGTTAATTAAAAAGCGCCAGCCGAACTTTAGCCTGGCAGAGGTACGATTGGATGACCAGGCGACGATTCATCTGTTCCAACGGGGAATGACGGACGGGGTCTTCCAGTTCGAATCGGCCGGGATTCGCAACGTCTTAGTTAGCCTCCATCCGGATTGCTTTGAAGACATCGTAGCGGTAAACGCCCTCTACCGCCCGGGACCGATGGAAAATATCGCCCACTTTATTGCCAGAAAACACGGTCAAGAGGCGGTTAAGCTCCCTGATAATGCCCTGCAACCCATCTTGGGACCCACCTATGGAATCCTGGTCTATCAGGAACAGGTAATGCAGCTGGCTTCCGCAATGGCGGGCTTTACCCTTGGTGAGGCCGACCTGCTGCGGCGGGCAATGAGCAAGAAGAAAAAGCAAACGATGGCGGGCATGCGGACTAAGTTCATGGCTGGCGCTGAAAAGAAGGGTTACCGTCAGGAACTAGCAAGCCAGGTGTTTGACTACATCGACCGCTTTGCCAACTATGGTTTTAACCGGTCCCACGCGGTTGCCTATTCCAAACTTGCCTTTGAGATGGCCTACCTTAAATGTCACTATCCCGCAGAATTTTACACCGCCCTGATGAATGCGGAGGGGAACGTGGCCAAACTTCGCCAGCACATTACCAATGCCCAAAAGATGGGCGTGAAGGTTAACGGGCCCAAGATCAACGTGAGTCAGCAGGACTTTACCATCAAGGACCAGGAGATATACTTTGGCTTTAGTGCCATTAAGGGGGTCCGCCGTGACTTCGTTGGCGACTTCCTTGAGGAGCGCACCCAAAACGGCCCCTTTACGGACATCCGCAATTTTATTAACCGCCTGCCGAGTAAGTGGCAAAAGGAGGAATTAATTGCCCCCTTAATTTATGTCGGGGCCTTTGATGGCCTGGGCTATAACCGGGCGGAAATGATTGCCAGCTTGCCCAAGCTGTTGTCAGGAATCGAACTGTTGGGGATGCTCGGTGATTTTGCCGCAGACCCAAGCCTCCAGTCCTCGATTAGTCGCCAAGCCGAGTTTCCGTTGACGACCCGGTTAGCCAAGGAAAATGAATACCTGGGGGTTTACCTGTCAGGTCACCCGGTCAGTCAGTACCGCGACCTGGCGCAGCGGTTAAACGTCACGCCGGTTAAGGCGGTTCAACCTGGTCAACCGGTGACCCTGATTGTTTTTGTCAACCGGGTCAAGACAATTTACACCAAGAAGGACCACCGGCAGATGGCCTTTATCACGGCTTCAGACGAGAGTGGACTGGTCGATATCACAGTCTTTCCCCGCCAGTACCAGGAATACCAGCAACTGCTTACCAAGAACCAGGTGCTGGTGATCACTGGTCACGGTGAGGAACGTCCCGGTCACGGCTTACAAGTAATTGCTAAGACGATTCGGGACGCAAAGCAAGTCCGTCAGCAATTCATCCCCCATGCCCGGTGGGTGCTGCGAATCAACCCGGTGAAGAACCAGCCGGCAATATTAAAAGCACTCCACCAGTTCATGGCCCAACACCGCGGGCGAGTTCCGGTCCTCCTCTATTACCCGGAGACGGATGTTAAAATGTTGGAGCCCGCCAGCCGATGGCTTAATACCAGTGCCGCAACTCAGCAGGGCTTAAAACAAATTTTAGGGCCGGCAAACGTTGTTCTTCAGCAATTAAAACATTAAATATTGATTAGAAATAATAATAATTTGGCGATGGCAGCGCTTTCCTGGGAAAATTTGCACAAAAATTACAGACACCAATTTTGAAAAGTGCTATTATACAAGTGTGCAAATGAGGGATGCAAATGGCAGACCGCAGTTGATGCATAAATGCAAAGGAGAGATTCATTTATGAAGAAAACCAAGATTGTAAGTACGCTTGGTCCTGCAAGTACTGATGTTGATACAATCGTTAAGTTGATCCAAGCGGGCGCAAATGTTTTCCGCTTCAACTTCTCACACGGTGACCACCCAGAACACCTGGGCCGGATGCAAAACGTTAAGAAGGCCGAAGAAATCACCGGCAAGCACGTTGGTATCATGCTTGATACTAAGGGTGCTGAAATTCGGACTACCGTTCAAAAGGAAGGTAAGATCGAATACAACATTGGTGATGAAGTACGGATTTCAATGGATGATTCTATTGAAGGTACGCATGACAAGATTGCTGTTACCTACCCAGGCCTGTACGATGACACCCACGTTGGTGGTCACGTTCTCTTCGATGATGGTCTGATTGACATGCAAATCGAAGAAAAGGATGACGCTAACAAGGAACTGGTCTGCAAGGTATTGAACCACGGTGTCCTTGGTTCCCGGAAGGGTGTTAACGCTCCTGGTGTTTCTATCAACCTGCCAGGAATCACCAAGAAGGACTCCAGCGACATTCGCTTTGGTCTTGACAACAAGATCAACTTCATTTCCGCATCCTTCGTTCGGAAGCCACAAGATGTCCTTGACATTCGTGAACTTCTCAAGGAAAAGAACATGGAAGACGTTCAAATCTTCCCAAAGATTGAATCACAAGAAGGTATCGACAACTTTGAAGCAATCATTGAAGTTGCTGATGGTCTGATGGTTCCTCGTGGTGACATGGGGGTTGAAATTCCTGCTGAAAACGTGCCAATCGTTCAAAAGCACATGATCAAGCGGTGCAACGAATTAGGTAAGCCAGTTATCACTGCTACCCAAATGCTGGACTCCATGCAAGAAAACCCACGGCCAACTCGTGCCGAAGTTTCTGACGTTGCTAACGCCGTCTTTGATGGTACTGACGCAACCATGCTTTCTGGTGAAAGTGCCAACGGTGACTACCCTGTAGAATCTGTTGCCATGATGAACGCCATTGACATTAAGGCTGAAAACCACCTTTGGGAATTCGGTACTGAAACCTTTGACTGGGATAAGTCTGACGTAACTGAAACCATTGGTTCCGCTGTATCCAACGCTGCTAAGGACTTAGACATCCACACCATCGTTGCTTACACTGCTTCTGGTTACACCGCTAAGATGATTTCTAAGTACCGTCCAAACGCCGACATCGTTGCCCTTACTCCTAACGAACGGGTTGAACGCGGCCTGATGATCAACTGGGGTGTTCAACCTTACGTTGTTGACGAAATGAAGGACACTGATAAGATGTTTGACCTCGCTGCTCAAAAGGCCGTTGAACTTGGCTTTGCTAAGAAGGGTGACAAGATCATCATCGTTGCCGGTGTTCCGCTGGGTGTACCAGGCGCAACTAACATGATGCGTGTTAAGACGATTGACTAATCAATAGTTAATTTGAGATAAAAAGAGCTAGGCATTGCTTAGCTCTTTTTTGTGTAAAAAGCAGTTCTGGTCAAACCAAGTGTGGCCGTGTAAAATAATAGGCAGTACTATAAAAATAAAGAACGGGGTAAAATATGAATTCAGCATTAGGAAAAGTTGTTTCCGCGGTGATGATTGATGAAAATGAGCAGGACTACTTTGTCCAACCGGACCGCAACGGTCAGACTTACCGGCTACCTAAAGTGGAGAGCCCGCAAGTCCTTCACATTGGGGGCCAGGTCCGCGGCTTCGTTTATGAAAATGAAGATCACCAGTTACAGATGACCTGTGCGCATATACCAACGGTCCAAGTTGACCACTATGACTATGGCACGGTTGTCAGTGTCCGTCGTGACCTGGGAGTATTTGTCGACATTGGTCTCCCCAATAAGGATATTGTTGTTTCCCTGGATGATCTACCAGAACTAAAGCACCTCTGGCCCCAGCCCGGTGACCGGCTATTAATGGCCCTGCAGGTCGATAGTAAGGACCGAATTTGGGGGAAATTAGCAGACGACGCAATCTATAACACGATTTCCGTGGCGCCTAGCAAAAGACTCCTAAACCGGGATATGATGGCTACCGTTTACCGTCTCAAGCTGAATGGGACCCATGTGATCACCGATGATTACCACCTGGGCTTCATTCATCCTAGTGAGCGGGACCAGGAACCCCGGCTTGGTCAACGGGTTAAGGCCCGGGTAATCGGTCTGTCCGCTCATGGTAGTTTGAATCTCTCACTCAAGCCCCGTGCATACCAGGCCATTGGTGAAGATGCCCAGATGCTTTTGACAATGCTTGACCACAACCTAAACCACCGGCTTCCCTACACTGACAAGACAGATCCCCAGATTATTCGTCAGGTCTTTGGCATTTCCAAGGGCCAGTTTAAGCGGGCGGTGGGACACCTGTTAAAGGAACGGCTAGTTAAGGAAGAAAATGGTCAGCTGATTCTTTTGGAAAAGAATGACCAGTAATGGACGATGTTGTAGCTACTTACATTCAGTATTTAAAAAACGCGGGGTTAGCAGCAAATACCCTGGAAAGCTACCAACGGGATTTGAAGCAGGCGGCGGCTTTTTTTAAAGGGGACCACCAGATCACAGAGTGGGAAAAAGTTGACCAATATGCCATCATGGACCTCATCACCAATCTGAAGGACCGGGGCCGGTCGGCAGCCACTATCAATCGCCTTCTCTCGGCACTGCGCCGCTTTTACCGCTACCTGATTCGTCACCGGGGACTGCGGTTTAATCCCCTGGAACTGGTGGATAATGTTCAACCAGCAACTCCCCAACCACCGGAAATCCTGACGGAGGGTGAAACGCAACGCCTTCTGCAGGCCCCGGATAAGACGACCCTCCTGGGTTGTCGTGATCATGCAATGTTACTAGTGATGGCCGCTACCGGAATGCGGGTTAGCGAGCTCGTCCAGCTGTCGCTAAAAGACTTGCACTTAGACATTCAGATGGTTCGGTCTGGGGCCGGTAGTAAGCAGGAACGGCTGATCCCCTTGAGTACAGCGGCCAGTGGTAGTTTACAGGAGTATTTGACCAGGGTTCGCGAAAAACTGGCGGGACCAGATGAGGACGCTGTCTTTGTGAATGCACATGGCCACCGCCTCACTCGCCAGGGGGTTTGGAAGAACCTCAAGCAGTTGGTCAGGGTTGCCCAGATTGACGAGACGGTTACTCCCCAGACGCTCCGCTATTCCTTTGCGGTGCGTTTACTGAACAACGGGGCCGACAGTCGCCTCATTCAGGCAATGCTTGGTAACAGTGAAATGCGGATGCTGAAGCCCCATTTGAAGATGAGTCCCCAGGAACTGGTGAACAGTTACCGCCAGCACCAGCCACATTTATAAAGGAGTGATTACTTGCTAGTTCGCTACCGGAAGGATTACGAAAAAATTGCCATGGGCCTGCTTTCGCTGTTGCCTGAACTGCATAACTATGATCGCTTTACCGAGGAACTGCACAACGCGGTGACCCGGCATTTCCCCATTTACCTGTGGAAGGACGAAGAGGATAACCACTTCATTGCCGTTGTGATTCTCGAGGAGGGGGAGAGCTATGTCCTACTCCGGCAGATCTCCTTCACCCCGAGTGAACGGTCAGGCAGAAACGTTTACGCGCTGCTGGATGCCATTAAGGAGCAGTACCCGCAAAAAAGACTGATGGGGACACTAGTAACGCAACCGCTGATAACAGTTTGGGAGAAGAACCATGAGTAAACCACTGACAGAACATCCTTACCAACCGGTAATCAAGATTCCTGACTTTGAGGGCCCCCTGGACCTTCTTTTACACTTGATCAAGGAAAACAAGATGGATATTTATGACATTAAAATCGTCACCATTACTTCCCAGTACATGGACTATCTTCACCAGCGTCAGTCACACCGCTTGGAGGTGGCTGGTGATTATTTCGTGATGGCGGCGACCTTGATGAACATTAAGAGTCAGATGTTACTGCCTAAACCACCCGTGGACGAGGAAGAAGCTGAGGAGGACGAAATTGATCCCCGCCAGGAATTAGTTGACCAGCTTCTCGAATACCAACGCTATAAGAAGGCGGCGGGGGAGTTAAAGAATAAGGAAAGCTTCCGCCAGCAAGAATTTACCCGTCCGGCAATGCACGTCCCGCGCGAATTAATTGCGGCGCACGTTGAACCGGGAGTAACAATTGACCAGCTTCAGGCCGCCTATGCCCAGGTTCTTAAGAACCACCGCCTCAACCAGCCCCTGGTAGAAACGGTCGCGGCAGAGAAGGTGAGCGTTGCCCAACGGATGGGGGACGTGGTAAAGCTGGTGAAGAAGGGACCGGTCCGGTTTACCACCCTGTTTGAGAACGACCGGACACGTGACAGCCTGGTCACCACCTTCCTTGCCATCCTGGAACTGAGTCGGCACCGGCGGATCAACTTGCAGCAAGCGGAACTTTTTGGACCAATCATACTAACGGAGGGACCCAAGATTGACGAACAATCAGTTGACAAATCAGGCACAGATTGAAGGACTATTGTTTATTAGTGGGGATGAAGGAATTACCCTGGGTGACTTGGCCAAGATTACTGGCTTTATGAAACCCGCAATCCGGAAACTACTTAGTGACCTTGCCCAGCGCTACCAGGCGGATCCACACTGTGCCCTCGTGCTTTTGAAAAGTGACGAAACTTACCGGCTCGCCACAAAGCAGGCGTTGGCACCGGTAATCAAGCACTATTTTGAGGTCCCATTGACCGTCCCCCTAACGACGGCCCTGTTGGAAACGTTGGCGATTGTCGCCTACCGGCAGCCGATTACCCGGTTAGAAATTGACGATATCCGTGGCGTACAGAGTTCGGGATCCTTACAAAAGTTAATGGTCCGCGGCCTGATTGATACCAAAGGCCGGTTGGATGCTCCCGGTCGACCGTTTCTGTACGTTACCACCACGAACTTTCTGGACTACTTTGGGCTAACTTCGCTGGATGACCTGCCACCGTTGCCAGCAGAAAGTGAACTCGCCCCCGACCAGGTAAGTGGGGACCTGTTTTTGACGGCTTTGCAATCACGTGAGAAACGTCAGGAGGATAAGTAATGGAACGTTTACAAAAGGTAATGGCAGAGGCTGGTGTGGCCTCCCGCCGTGCATCGGAAAAGCTAATTGCCAGTGGCCATGTTCAGGTTAATGGCCAGACTGTGCGGACACTAGGTACCAAGGTCAGCAGTAGGGACAAGGTGGAAGTCGATGGGGTCCCCATCCACCGTGAAAAACACGTTTACTTCCTGCTGAATAAGCCCCGGGAGGTAATCTCGTCTGCCCACGATGAAAAAGGGCGGCGGACGGTTGTTGACATTTTGCGTGAAGAAGGCGTTGACGAACGGATCTATCCAGTGGGGCGGTTGGATTACGACACCACAGGTATTTTGCTCCTTACAAATGACGGTGCACTCGCTAACAAACTCATGCACCCCAAGTTTGAGGTTGCTAAGACCTACATTGCCAAGGTTGAGGGCCTGGTTTCTAACAATGACTTGAAGCAGCTTCGCTTGGGAGTCAAGCTTGATGGGCGCAAGACCAAGCCGGCTAAGTCGCGCTTGAAAGAGAGTGACCGGGTCAAGAAGACGAGTATTGTTCAATTAACAATTCACGAGGGGCATTACCACCAGGTTAAGCGCATGCTGGAAGCAGTGGGGCACCCGGTAATTAAACTCCACCGGGAAAGTTATGGCTTCTTGAACTTGCAAGGAGTTCAACCCGGTGAATTCCGGGAGCTCCGGCCGGAAGAAGTGAAAAAGTTAAAACAACTTTAGGTAGAGACGTTTACTCTTTCACAAGGAGGCAATTGGCGCTAACATCTGATTAGGGTCAAGGGTGAATGCGTTGACATGATGACCAATCGCCGGTATAATTTAATTAGAAAATATTACGAATTGTCTTCAAGGCAGGGTGTAATTCCCGACCGGCGGTGACAGCCCGCAACCCGTGTGAACGGTTGAATTTGGTGAAATTCCAATGCCGACAGTAAAGTCTGGTATAGAGAAGATTTCTATAATGAAAGCGTTGTTGACAACTTGTTGACAGCGCTTTTTTCATAGGGAAGCCAACTGAAGGCAATCTCATTGGAGGTTGTTTATTTATGACAGTTTCACATCAACGAATTCAACGGATGGTTGGTGTTGCCTGCTTAGGGGCCCTCGGCTTTATTTTGATGTTATTTGAGTTTCCAATCATTCCGGTGGCGTCTTATTTGAAAATTGACTTTTCGGATATTCCGGTTCTCCTCGGTGGATACATCTACGGACCCTTTGCAGGGGTGGTAATCGCGTTTATTAAGTGCTTGATTCACGCAATGGTTCATGGCTTTTCGGTTGGTGAACTAATTGGAATCTTTGGTGACTTCGTTTCTTCCTTGGCCATCCTGTTACCGTTCTGCTTTGTCTGGCTGCAACGCGTCTGGTCCTTCAAGCGGCAAATGGGGATGGGAATTTTGTTTTCGACCATTACCTTAACCGTTGTAATGTCGTTGCTTAACCTCTGGGTACTGACCCCGTTATACATGGCCGTTTGGAACTGGCGCTCTTCACTTCCGGTGGCGCAGCTGGTCGCAATGGGCGTTTTGCCATTTAACATTATTAAGGGCCTACTGGTATCCGGGGTCTTTGCCCTGATTGCTAGTCACTTGCGCCAGTGGCTCTTTCGTCATCAATTAAAATAAGTTCGCATGCCCCGCTAGTGATGATTTATGGCTAACGGGCTTTTTTGATGCGCTTAGAAATTGCTACCGTATTATATTATTAGTAGATAGGAAAGGAGGAGTAGGCGGTGAATGACTTTTTACTTCACTTGTGTAGCTATCACCAGCCACGGCGGGTTCGGGTGATTGAAAACGTCTGCCAAAACCACCCCACAGTTGCCAATTTGTTCTGGGCTCAGCAGTACTCCCTTATCAACTGGCTGGGCTGCCGGCGCGATCTGGACCGTGCCGAGTTTAACGATGAACTCACCGCATTGGAAAAGGCGGGCTTGATCAGTTTACATGATAATCAGGTCCAGCTAACGGCCGCTGGCGTGAGCTACCAGGAAGAAAATCCCGCCTATGAGCCCCATTTCTTTGACTGGTTCTGGCTAGCCAACACCAGGCGGGTTGAGCAGCGCTTCCTTTTGGGAATCCAGGTCGTTTCTGAACTTGCCTACCACAACCGTCGCTACGTCCCCGTGCACGTTCCCTATTCAGAGCAGGGGGCGGTAAAGGCCTGGTTTCACCGCTATGGTTCCGCGCGGCTTGTCCACCAGGTTGCCCGCGAGCTTGAATTGCTGGGAACGGCCTTTGAAGGGGAAGATGAACAGTTAGTGACGGCTTTCTTTGCTGGTTTGGTAGGGCACGACGGCAGTGGGCAGACAATTGCCCAGGTTAGCCAGGAGTTAGGCCTGAACATCGGTGAAACGATGGTTATCAACCATGACGCCCTCCTCGGGATCAGCGCCTTTGCTAAAAACACCACGGGGCCAGTCGCCCGGCTGCTCCAACCCCTCCTCGCTTCCTCACCCCTTTCAACCAGCTGTTGGCAGACAATCAATATGCTAAGACAGGGGCAGGGGTTGGCAGCGATTGCCCAACGCCGTCACCTCAAGCTGGGAACAATCCGCGAACACGTTCTGACTGCGGCGATTTTGGCCCCCCAAGTCTACCAATGGGAAAGACTACTCCCGTCGCCAGACAAAGATTATTTAAAGCACAAGTACGAGGGGCCCGTTGCCAGCTGGCAATTTACTAGTTGGGGCCACGATGAGAATCGCGACTTCTTCTGCTTTCGCCTCTACCAGATCCTCCAGGGGAGGGAAGAAGATGGATGAGAAAAAAATCTACCAGGAATTGCGGCACCGCTTTGGCTTTACCGAATTTCGCGACGGTCAACTAGTAACTGTTAAAGCTATCATGGCCGGTCACAACACGTTGGCCGTCCTGCCGACTGGTGGTGGGAAGTCCCTTTTATACCAGTTACCAGGCTACCTGATGACCGGAACGGTATTGATTGTTTCGCCATTGATCTCCTTGATGCAAGACCAGGTCGACCGTTTGCACCGCCGGGGTGAGAAGGGGGCAATCATGCTGACGGGTCAAGTCTACGGCGCTGATCGTCAACGGCTACTCCAGAATTTAGCTAATTATCGGTTCATCTTTGCTTCGCCGGAGCTTTTGACTAATCAGGCGGTCGTTAAGGCATTGCAGCGAGTGCCGGTTTCACTATTGACCATCGACGAGGCCCACTGCATCTCACAGTGGGGCCCCGATTTTCGGCCCGAGTACCTAATGCTCAAGCAACTCCGTCAGGCTTTAGGGGACCCGGTTACTTTGATGTTAACGGCCACGGCAACACCGGCTGTTCGCCGTGATATCATTCAGAAGGTTGGCCTGGTAGGTGATCAAGTGGTGACGGTAAAGCGTTCGGTCAACCGGCCGAACATCTTTTTAGCCGTCGGCCAGTGTCAAAACGGTGAGGAAAAGAGGGCCCGTTTGCTGCAGATAATAACCCAGCTCGGTGGTGCGGGGATAATATATTTCAGTAGTCGGCGCTTAGCCAATGAAATGGCTAGCTGGCTGAATACGCAGACCAAAATAGGGGTGGCTGCCTACCATGCCGGAATGGCTTCGACGGACCGTTTTCGTATCCAACAGCAGTTTATGAATGACCGGGTCAAACTGATTTGTGCAACCAGTGCTTTTGGAATGGGGATTGATAAGGATAATATCCGTTTCGTGATTCACTACCACCTTCCCGATAGCCTAGAGAATTATGTCCAGGAAATTGGCCGGGCGGGTCGTGACGGTAAGCAAAGTGTTGCTGTTATCCTATACACCCCTGGGGATGAGCAATTGCCGCGGCAGCTGCTGACGGTTGACCTTCCGCCAGCCGACCTGATGCAGGCCGTTCAGCGGGGAAAGGTAGATGAAAAGGCACTAGGGCCCGACTACCAACTCTTTTCCTTTTACCTTAAGCACCATTTTACGCCCGCCCAGGTTGAGCTGGCGTTTACCCGGCGGAAGAAGCGCCGCCTTGCCCAACTTCAGATGATGACCAACTATGTTCATTCTGCTGAATGCCGCCGGAACTTTATTCTCCGTTATTTTGATGAACCGTCCACTACACAGGAAAGGTGCTGTGATCACGAGTTAGCGGACTGGCTGGAAACGGGAATATTACCAAAGAGAGTTCCGCCTTCTCTTAAGTCACCGTCGTTTGACTGGCATTGTCGGCTGGCTTCATTGTTAAATCTTGTTAAAAATTAGCTCCGCCATTTTTTGCCATCTAGACAATTAGCAATTCAGTGCGCTACAATCAGAATGTTAACTTTGCGTAGGAAGGAGGAGTGAGAATGAGTGATCATCGGCAGGAGAGCCGGCAGCAGAACGATGAACTTTGGGATAAGAAGTTCAATGATAATGAAGACCGTGACAGTAGTGGTCACCTATCCCGGACGGAACGGCGGAAGCAGGAATCGCACAGTTCAACGATTACCACCGTTTTGATTGTATTGATTATCCTGTTGGCCGCTACACCATTGATATACTGGCTCAACAACAAGCAGTCGTTTAACCACCCAGTACGAACAGAACAAACCGCTAAATCGGCCGTGAGTAGTAAAAAAAAACCAACTCATCATTCTTCATCAACCTCTAGGGTAAGTAAAAAGACGACGGATGATCGGCAGACAACGGTTAATAGCCTGTCTAGCACCAGTCAAGAGTCACAGACAAGTTCAAGCGTTCAACAGTCTTCTAGCAGCAGCCAACGGACCCAGTATTCATACAACCGTTACGCAACTGTTCAGCGCGGTGATAGTGTTTACCGGATCGCTGCACGAAATGGAATGTCGGCGCAGGAACTAGCCCGGATGAACAACGTGTCCGTTAATACGCCGTTGCGACCGGGACAGCAGATTAGGGTACGATAATTGAGGAGTGAATAATGAATATGCAGAATGGAATTCAAGTTGCAATCGATGGACCGGCTTCTGCGGGGAAGAGTACGGTTGCTAAGTTGGTTGCTAAACGCTTTAATTACGTTTATTGTGATACCGGTGCCATGTACCGGGTTGTAACCCTTGCCGCCTTGCAGCAGGGAATCGCAATGGATGTGACCAAACAGATCGCTGATTTAGCCCGCCAAATCACGATTTCGTTTAAGCCGGGCGACCCGGAGCAACGGGTTTTCCTCAATGGTGAAGAGGTTACCACAGCAATCCGTCAGGGTGAAATTGATAATAACGTTTCCGCGGTTGCAGCGATTCCGGCAGTTCGCCAAGAAATGACGAACCAACAGCGGCAGATTGCCCAGACAGGGGGAATCGTGATGGACGGTCGCGATATTGGTTCCACCGTTTTACCCGATGCTCCCGTGAAGATCTTTATGGTTGCAACGGCTCACGAACGGGCACGGCGGCGTTACGTTGAGAACAAGGAGAAGGGGATTGCAACGGCTTCCCTGGCGGAGTTGCAGCACGAAATTGAACTTCGTGACCAAAAGGACTCTTCCCGGAAGGTGTCCCCCCTTGTGCAAGCCCCGGACGCAATCCGCTTGGACACAACAAAGTTAACGATTGACGAAGTCGTTGACAAAATTAGTGATATTATCAAAAAAACTCTCAACGAATTATCGTAAACACTGGAAAAGCGGGAGCTTTTCTAGTAGAATAGTGTTCAGAGTTGATTGTTGCAAGGAGGATTTTTTTTAATGGCTGAAAACAACGAAAACAAGAACGATATGTTAAAAGCGCTCGACAGCATTGAAACCGTCAAGGTGGGCGATGTTGTTAAGGGTGAAGTATTGGCAATCGATGATGATCGCCAAGCTATCGTTGGTATCAAAGATGCAGGGGTTGAAGGTGTCGTCCCTGCTAAGGAATTATCAACCAAGCCAGTTGAAGACATCAATGATGCAGTTAAAGTAGGTGACGAATTAGACTTAGTTGTCATCTCCAAGATTGGTAACGATAAGGAAAATGGTAGTTACTTACTTTCTCACCGTCGTCTTGAAGCCCGTAAGGTATGGGATGACATCCAAAAGAAATTCGACGATGGTGAAACCATCACTGCAAAGGTTACCCAAGCAGTTAAGGGTGGTTTAGTCGTTGATGCTGGAGTACGTGGTTTCGTTCCTGCTTCAATGATCACTGATCACTACGTTGAAGATCTTAACCAATTCAAGGGCCAAGAACTTGAATTCAAGATTATTGAAATCGAACCAAGCGAAAACCGCCTGATCTTGTCTCACCGTGAAATCGTTAAGGCAGAACACGAAAAGGCTGCTCAAAAGATTTTTGCTGAACTGCAACCAGGTGACGTTGTTGAAGGTAAGGTTGCCCGGATGACTAACTTCGGTGCCTTTGTTGACCTTGGTGGCGTTGATGGGCTGGTTCACGTTTCCGAAATTTCTTACGAACACGTCGACAAGCCTTCTGATGTATTGTCCGCTGGTCAAGATGTCAAGGTTAAGGTATTAAACGTTGACCCTGACCATGAACGGATTTCCCTGTCCATCAAGCAAACTCTTCCTGGACCATGGGATGACATCGAAGAAAAGGCCCCAGCTGGCTCTGTATTAACAGGAACTGTTAAGCGCCTGACGAGCTTCGGTGCCTTTGTTGAAGTCTTCCCTGGTGTTGAAGGTTTGGTTCACATTTCCCAAATCTCCCACAAGCACATTGCTACCCCAGCTGATGTTCTGAAGCCTGGCCAAGAAGTTAAGGTTAAGGTATTAAATGTTGACCCAGAACGTCAACGTTTAGGCTTATCCATGAAGGCTTTGGAAGAACGTCCAAAGGGTGAAGAAAACGACAATGGTGAAAACTACCGTGGTCGTCGTCGTTCCCGTCGGAACAATAACCGGTCCGCAATGAACAACGCTCCTGAAGAAGAAAGTGGCTTCTCCATGGGTGACTTGATTGGTGACCAATTAAAGAACTTACGTAAGTAATTTCTGAAAATACTAAATATTTTAAGGAGGAAGTGGCACTTTTGTGGTTACTTCCTTTTTATTCTTTGAAGGAAGGTGAAATAATGTCTAATCCTGTAGTTGCGGTGGTTGGTCGGCCCAACGTTGGTAAATCAACCCTCTTCAACCGGATTGCCGGCCAGCGAATCTCCATTGTTGAGGATACTCCGGGGGTTACCCGTGACCGGATCTACGCTCATGGTGAATGGCTTGGTAAGCATTTTAACATGATTGATACCGGGGGAATCGAACTATCCGACCAGCCGCTACTAACCCAAATTCGTCAACAGGCCGAAATTGCGATTGACGAGGCAGATGTTATTATCTTTGTTGTGGATATTGAGAGTGGGGTTACGGATGCCGACGAGCAGGTAGCTCGGATTCTTTACCGTTCTGATAAGCCGGTCGTTTTGGCCGTAAATAAGGTTGATAATCCAGAGCGGCGGAGTGACATTTATGACTTTTACTCGCTTGGCCTGGGCGAACCCTATCCGGTATCTAGTGTCCACGGTGTTGGCCTTGGGGACCTCCTGGACGCGGTGATTGGTAGTTTTCCCGAAAATGCAGCCAACGATACGGACAACAGTATCCGCTTCAGCTTGATTGGCCGGCCTAACGTGGGTAAGTCCTCAATGGTTAACGCCATCCTGGGTGAAAACCGGGTGATTGTGTCAAATGTTGCGGGGACGACCCGGGACGCCATCAACACTCGCTTCCAATCTGCTGATGGTCAAGAATTCACCATGATTGACACGGCGGGGATCCGTAAAAAGGGCAAAATCTACGAAAATACTGAGCGCTATGCCTTGATGCGGGCAATGCGGGCGATTGATGATAGTGATGTGGTCCTGGTGGTTTTAAACGCGGAGGAAGGAATCCGGGAAATTGATAAGCATATCGCGGGATACGCTCACGAGGCTGGCTGTGGGGTTATCATCGTTGTAAATAAGTGGGATACGATTGAAAATCGGGACCACCGGACGATGACTGACTTCACAAACCTGATTCGTAGCGAATTCCAGTACCTGAGCTATGCGCCGATTATCTTTGTTTCTGCTAAAACTAAGCAGCGTTTAAATAAACTCCCTGCCCTAATCAAGGAGGTTCACGCCCACCACGAGCGGCGGATTAAGTCCTCGGTCCTTAACAACGTGATTATGGACGCAATTGCGGCTAACCCGACACCAACGCAAAATGGTAAGCGGCTGCGGATCTTCTACGCCACTCAGGTAGCGACTGCACCACCAACCTTTGTTGTCTTTGTCAACGATCCGGAATTGATGCATTTCTCTTACGAGCGCTACCTTGAAAACCAGATTCGACAGGCTTTTGACTTTACGGGGACACCGCTTCACCTCATCAAGCGACAGCGGCAATAATAAAACCCTAAAAAATATTAAAATTGCCCTGGAAAGTTGGCAAAACCGCTTGCCAGTAGGGTTTCACTATGCTAATCTTAACATTGAAATGATACGAACTCCTCGTAATTATTTCGTTAATTTTGGACCACTCAAAATTAACATTGTGAGTTAGTGTAATTAACTTGCACTAATTGTGGGAGGTGAAAACACATGGCAAACAAAGCAGAATTAGTAAGCAACGTTGCTGCTGCTACTGGCTTGACCAAGAAGGATGCTACTGCTGCTGTTGACGCTGTCTTCAGTTCAATTCAAGCATCACTGGCCAAGGGGGAAAAGGTTCAACTGATCGGCTTCGGTAACTTCGAAGTTCGTCAACGTGCCGCACGGAAGGGCCGTAACCCACAAACTGGACAAGAAATCCAAATTCCTGCAAGCAAGGTACCAGCATTCAAGCCTGGTAAAGCTTTAAAGGATGCTGTTAAGTAATTAACAGATCAAGTGGGGGAGCATGTACTATCATGTTCCTAAATCCAAAGAGACTCTTAGTATTCAATTAGCGAATGCTGGGGGTCTCTTTATTTTCCCGGTTTAAATTACCACCGCCAAACTTGATCTATGCTATAGTAGAAGCCAGGATAATTCGATGAGGAGACTCGATAATAGATGACTTATTCAGAAAAAATGTTAGAAGAGATTCAAGCAGGACAGTTAACCGCCGCCAAGGCGTCATTTCGGCAGGCACTAGCAAATGACGATGATGACATGCTCTTTAGCCTGGGAGAAGAACTATACGGCCTGGGCTTCCTGCGACAGGCACGGCGGGTCTACCTGACGCTTCTACAGCGTTACCCTGATGAGGACCAGTTACGCACCAATCTGGCAACCATCGCCATTGATGAGGGCCATAATGATGAGGCCCTTTCCTACCTGGCCCAGGTTAAGCCCGACTCCCCGGCATATCTGGAGTCTTTGCTGGTGGCAGCCGACCTTTACCAGACCGAAGAAGAGTTTGAGGTTACGGAGCAAAAGCTGAAAGAAGCGTATTCAATCGCTCCGGACGAGCCGGCAGTGGGGTTTGCACTGGCGGAGTTTTACTTTTTAGTCCGTCGGTTTGATGAGGCGATTGCTTACTACTTCGACCTGATTAAACACGGTTATACGGAGTTCGCTAAGGTTGACATTGCCGGTCGGCTGGGGATGTGCTATGCCCAAAGTGGCCAGTTTAAGCAGGCCCTGGGTTACTTGAAACAGGTCAAACCAGAATACCAGACCAATGACCTGCGTTTCCAAACTGGGCTTACCCAGTTGCACCTCAAGCAATATGACGATGCAATTAAGAGCTTGGAAGCGGTAATTAAGGAAGATAACCAGTATGCATCTGCCTACCCGGCGCTGGCACAGGCATTTGCCGTCCAAAACAAGTATTCCCAGGCTCTCAAGGCCGTCCAAGAGGGACTGAGTGTTGACCAGTATAATGAGCGGCTGTTTGCCCAAGCAGCCGAAATTGTCAGTCACCTTGGTAATAATAAGTTGATGCGAAAGTACCTAGATAAGGCCCATGCCCTGGCCCCCGACAACCTAACGATTACCCTCCAGCTCAGTAACTTTCTCCTGCACCAGCATGATGACCAGGAAAACGTCGACCTTCTCTTGCCCCTGGTAAAAGAAGATGAGGTTGACCCGCAAATTTATTGGAACCTATCGCGCTCCTACCAACGTTTGGAGAATTTTGACCTTGCTGGTAAGTACTACCAGGCCGCCAGTGAAACCTATAGCGACAATTCAGCCTTCTTGCGGGAAAGCATTGACTTTTACCGGGAAACCGGTCAACAGGATAAGCTGCTAGCTGCCCTGCACCATTACTTAGAACTTGAACCGACCGATACGGAGATGCAGGACCTGCTGGATGAATATGAAGAATTTTGATGAATAGTAAAAGCCACCGGCCTCAATTGGGAGTTCGGTGGTTTTTTATAACTTTATTGGTTGGCATGGAGTAAGAGACGTTGGTAATAGAGCAAGGAGGCCGGGTCAAGCTTGAGGGCGTCCTCCAAATCACGATCACTTAGCTGCCGGTGGTGGGCAAGGAAAAGCAGGATATAACTCTGGTGGAGGTACTTAGGGGCCAGACTAAAGCCTAAGTACTGCTCATCCTTCTTGAGAAACTTATGCAGGGCCGCGTTGCTTAGCCGGGGGTTTGCTGGGGCAAAGCGCTGCTTCAAGAAGAGGTCGTGACTGTTTTGTAGGTCCTGTTGGGGACGAATGAAGGTATTGAATGCCTGACGAAACTCTTCTTCACCTGGCCCGGACAGGGTGAGCTTATCCCAGACCTGGTAAAAGCCCGGTGCTAAAAATTCTCCGACGGTAAAGCCACACTTGCTCAGTAAGAGGGTCAGACGGGTGTAATAGTGCACGTGCTCGTCGACCAAGATATCGGGCAGCTTGGCAAGCCACTTGGTAGAAACCTGCTGGTTGGGGGTAACCGCGTGACCGTGCAAGGTCAGTGTCGGGTAGCTGTTAATCAGCTGGTGGGTGAAGAGGTAGAGGAAGTACCGGTTCAGCTGGGAGAGGATCTTGTTAAAGGTGGTCATGGTAATTCGGCGGTCCGTACGTAAAAAGGACAGGTAGGCGCGGACGTCCGCCTCGGTAAGGTTCGCCAGGACCGGGTGCTTAGCAAACTCGGGTCGGTTAGCCAGGAGGTAACTGAAGAGGTTGGTAATCGTTGTATCGTAAGTTTTAATGGTTAAGGGGGCCAGTTTCTGCTGGCGTAAAAACTGGTGGAACCTGGTTTGATAGGGATAGTCCATCGAATTCCTCCTTGTAAGCAATAATTTACTTTAACTACATTATAAAAAACAATCACCAAAAAAGAAACAGAAACGTTCACATGGCTAAGGGTCTTTTGCTATAATTTATACTGATTATTTCATAAAATGGATGTAAGGATTTGATTGAATGAAGATTGAACAACTACCACCGATCTTTGAACCGGCGCGCCCTGTTTTACAAAAAATTGAAGCGGCGGGATACGAAGCCTACTTTGTGGGTGGCTGTGTTCGTGATACGATTTTAGGCGACCCCATTCACGATATTGATATCGCGACTAGCGCCTACCCAAGTGAAATTAAACAGATCTTTGACCGGACCGTTGATACGGGAATTGAGCACGGGACGGTCATGATCCTGGACCACGGAACAGGTTACGAGACGACCACCTTCCGGACGGAATCAGGCTACCAGGACTACCGGCGTCCTGATCACGTTACCTTTGTTCGTTCACTTGAAGAGGACCTGAAGCGGCGTGACTTTACGATTAACGCCCTGGCGCTGAAAGAAAACGGGGAAGTAGTTGACCTCTTTGACGGTATTAAGGACCTGAAACGGCATGTTATCCGGGCCGTAGGGGACCCAGAAGAACGTTTCCACGAAGATGCTCTCCGGATGATGCGGGCGGTTCGCTTTGCTAGCCAATTGGATTTCAAAATTGATGGGCCAACTTTGCGGGGAATTAAGGAAAATGCTTCCCTAATGCAAAAAATTGCTGTAGAGCGAATTCAAGTTGAATTTGAAAAGATGTTCCTTGGCCAAAAGCCGGCGGCCGGCCTGAACTATTTCTTAAAGTCTGGCCTCTACAGGTACTGTCCAGGCCTTGCCGATTCAGCAAATAAGTTAGGGGGACTAAACCGGACGTTTGCGGGGATGAAGAACATCAACCAGGTTTGGGCCCTGGTTACCTACACCCTTGATCTAACCAATTTTACGGCTCTGACTGCCTTCCTTAAATCCTGGAAGACTGCTAATGACACCATTCGGCAGGTAAAGAAGATTTTGCCCTTAATTGAAGCTCTTCGTTGGCGGCAGGTGAGCGCCTGGATGCTGTACAAGGCAGGGTGGGAGGCCTTTGCCGATGCTAACCGGGTTGCGGGCGTCTTTAACTGGCAGTTGCCATGGCCTGACGCTAAGGAAAAGTATCAGCGCCTTCCAATTAAGAATGCGCGTGACCTGGCCATTAATGGTCAGACCCTGATTAAGGAGGCTGGAATAAAACCAGGCCCCCAACTTGGTAAGGTTCTGAACCAGGTCACACGGGCAGTCGTTGAAGGGAAACTACCGAACGATAAAGAAACGCTCATCAACCGGGCACAAGAGATTGAAAAAGAATAAGAAGGGTTAATTAGATGCAGACAATGAAAGCAGAAGGCCTGACCAGTACCTATGGTGAAAAGGTACTGTTTGACCATATTGACTTTATTATTAACGAAAATGATCGAATCGGTTTAATTGGGGTTAACGGCAGCGGGAAAACCAGCTTACTTAACGTGATTGCTGCGGAAGTCAGCCCAGAAAGCGGCCAGATTACGACCCCAAATGACTACACAATTGGGTACCTAAAGCAACAACCCCAACTGGACGAAAGCAAGACAATCATGGAAGCGGTCTTTGCCGGTGATCAGACGATTTTTAAGACAATTCGCCAGTATGAGGAAGCGTTAAACAAGTTTAGTGCCCACCCTGAAGACCCCCAAGCCGTTGATCGTTACAATAAAATGCAAAACCGGATGGACCAAGAGGACGCCTGGGAGGCGGATAGTCGTATCAAGACCATCCTTACCCAGCTAAAGATCAAGGACACCAGCCAGAAAATTGCCGACTTGTCTGGTGGCCAACGCAAACGGGTGGGCCTTGCCCAAGTACTGATCCAGCAACCGGACCTCTTACTTTTGGATGAACCGACTAACCACCTGGACCTTGACTCAGTTATCTGGCTCCAGGACTTCCTGGCCAGTTATAAGGGCGCTGTCCTGGTAGTAACCCATGACCGTTACTTTTTGGACCAGGTAACAAACCATATCTGGGAATTGTCCTTTGGTAAGTTATACCAATACGATGGTAACTATCAGGATTTCGTGGCCAAGAAGGCGGCCCGGGTGGCCCTTGCAAAGGAAACTGAACAGAAGAATCAGCAACTCTACAAGAAGGAGTTAGCCTGGATGAGAACGGGTGCTAAGGCCCGGTCGACCAAGCAGAAGGGACGGATCAACCGTTTCCACCAGCTGGAAAATAAGGTAGGGAACCTCAAAACAGATGAGGACATCTCAATTAACCTTGGTTCCCAGCGGCTGGGCAAGGACGTGATTAAGTTTAAAGGTGCTAACCTAAAGTTGGGTAACCACCAGATCTTACAAGACTTTGACTGGCTTGTTCAGGCTGGCGACCGTATTGGAATTACCGGCGAAAACGGCGCTGGGAAGACCAGCCTGTTAAACGTGATTGCCCAGCGTGTTCCCCTGGACAGTGGGGTCTTGAAGATTGGGGAAACGGTCAAGCTCGGCTACTACACACAGCAAACAGAGGGAATCGATGACAGCAAGCGGATGATCAGCTTCCTATCAGAAGTTGCGGAGAGCGTAACCGATAAGGATGGCAACAAGCTCAGCGTTACCCAGCTATTGGAACGCTTCCTATTTCCCCGCTTTATGCACGGAACACTGATCCGGAAACTCTCTGGTGGGGAGAAGCGTCGCTTGTACCTGTTAAAGATCTTGATGCAGCAGCCAAATGTTTTACTCCTGGACGAACCGACAAACGACCTTGATATTAGCACACTGACGGTTTTGGAGGACTACCTCGATAGTTTCGCCGGGACGGTGATTACGGTTTCCCATGACCGTTACTTCCTGGATAAGGTTGCCGATGACCTGTTGATTTTCCACGGTAATGGCGATATCCAGCGCTATACCGGTCGGTTCACAGACTACCTGAAGGAAAAGCAGGCAGATCATGAACGTCAGCAAACAGAGAAGAAGCCCGTTAAAAAAGAAAGTAAGTCAGCTCCCACAAAGGAGTCTTCTCAAAAGAAGACCAAGCTGACGTATGCAGAAAAAATTGAGTGGGACCAAATTAACCAGGACCTTGATAAGCTCAGCCAGCAGCATGATAAGTTAGAACAGGAAATGGCCGCTAATGCCAACGACTACCCTAAACTGGCAGAACTACAGAAAAAGGTCAATGAGGTTCAAAAGCAGATTGATCAGAAGACGGAACGCTGGGAATACTTGAGCAACTATGTTGACTAATTAGAGGAGGAATTAACGGTGGCAGAAAATCAGAATGAACAGCAGTACCTGAACCTTGCCCGGTATGTTTTGGAAAACGGGCACGAAAAGTCTGACCGGACGGGGACAGGGACCAGGTCAGTATTTGGTTACCAAATGCGGTTTGACCTTTCCAAGGGCTTCCCAATTTTGACAACGAAGAAGGTTCCCTTTGGCCTGATTAAGAGTGAACTTTTGTGGTTCTTACGCGGTGATACCAATATCCGCTTCCTGCTTCAGCACCACAACCATATCTGGGACGAATGGGCATTTAAGAAGTGGGTGGAAAGTGATGAGTACCATGGACCTGATATGACGGATTTTGGTCACCGCTGGCTGAAGGACCCCGAATTTAAGAAACAGTACCTAGCTGAAAAAAAGGAGTTTTGCCAACGGGTTCTTGATGATGATGAATTTGCCAAGAAGTATGGTGATCTTGGTCTAGTCTATGGTAGTCAGTGGCGAGCATGGAAGACTAGTAAGGGTAAAACCATTGACCAGATTGCCAACGTTATTCACCAGATTAAGACAACGCCAAATTCACGGCGGATGATTGTGTCGGCATGGAATCCTGAGGATGTGCCGTCAATGGCTCTCCCACCGTGCCATACAATGTTCCAGTTCTACGTTAATGATGGAAAGCTTAGTTGCCAACTCTACCAACGAAGTGCGGATATCTTCTTAGGGGTTCCATTCAACATTGCTAGTTACGCCCTCCTTACCCACATGATTGCCCACCAGTGTGGTCTTGAGGTCGGTGACTTTATTCATACCTTGGGGGATGCCCACATCTACCTTAACCACCTTGACCAAGTAAGCGAGCAGCTGCAAAGGACTCCCCACCCGGCTCCAAAGTTGATTTTGCCAGCTGAGGCTAAGCCTATTGACCAGTACGAAATGACGGATATTAAGCTTGATGGCTACACTCACGAGCCCGCAATCAAGGCGCCAGTTGCTGTCTGAGGTGAAAAGGAATGAAGAAAATTACCTATGTTTGGGCAGAGGATTTGGACGGTTGGATTGGCAAAGATGGCTCCCTCCCATGGCACGTCAAGGCCGATATGCAGCATTTTAAACGGGTCACGGCTGACCACCCGGTAGTGATGGGGCGGCGGACCTTTGATTCAATTGGCCGTCCCCTTCCCGGTCGGCAAAACATTGTTCTGACCCACCGTGAGATTGAAGATAAACGGGTCGTTTCCTTTCAAAACCTGGCAGATTTGAAAAAATGGATTAAAGAAAATTCGGCCCCAGTGGTTGATATCATTGGTGGTGGCCGCCTCTTTACCGAACTTATGCCGTTGGTAACGGTGCTTCACCGTACCATTATCAATGGTCATTACGAAGGGGATACAAAAATGCCACCGGTCAACTATGACCAGTGGCATTTGCAGGACCGCCAAACGGTGACCAAGGATGGTCAGCCAGTTTGCTGGTTTGAAGAGTGGCAATTAAACGTAAAAGAGAATTGAAAAATACATCAGACCCGTCCCAACCAGGACAAAGAAGTGCCAGATGAGGTGGGTGTAGGCAGTTGGCCGGCTATACAGGAGGGCACCAATTGTAAAGGTGATCCCCCCAGCAAGCAAGAGGCCAAAGCCCACCGGTCCGAGGGCATTCCAGAGGGGGAAGAAGGCAAAGATGCAAAGCCACCCCATCAGGACATAAACTAAAGTCGAGAGGGTACTCTTGTGTTTAAGCCAGATACTTTTATAGACAATCCCGATGACGGCTAACCCCCAAATGACACCAAACATTGTCCAGCCTAGCCATCCCTTGATGCTGACAAGGCAGTAGGGGGTGTAAGTTCCGGCAATCAGGACATAGATCATACAGTGGTCAAATATCTGAAAGACGTGCCGGGCCCGGGTAAAGACAAGGGCGTGAAACAGGGTTGACGAGAGGTAGAATAAGACGAGGATGCTGCCATAGATTGTAAAGGTAACCACCTTCATGGCACTCCCACTATGGACGGCCCGAATTATGAGGAAGACCAGACCAGCAATTGCCAGACCGGTACCAATCCCGTGGCTAATGGCGTTACCAATTTCAATTAGTAGTGTTTTCTTATCAATGTGTTGCTTACTCACTGGGCAAGACTCCTTTCGGGCTGATAAATGCATTATTTAAGGCTTTTTGGTATACTAAGACTATAAAAATCACCAATAGGTATTTAAAATTTACGTTTATTGACTATAATGTTCTTATAAACGAATACATCTAGTTATCAAAACTAGATTAAAATAAACCACCGATAATTGTCAAGAGGGAGTGGATTTTTCCATGTCTAAAGTAAAAATAGTTTGTGATTCTTCCGCCGGTTTGACAGAAGAAGACATTAAAAAGTATAACATTACAATCGTACCACTTACGGTTATGATTGATGGTACAATTTATGTCGAGCGCGAAACCATCAGTAATGATGAGTTTCCGCAGCTGATGAAAAATGCTAAGTCTTTACCAAAGACGTCCCAGCCACCGATTGGTAAATTTGTTGACGCCTTTGATAAGCTTGGAGAAGACGGTAGTGAGGTCCTCTGCGTTACCATGATGGAATCAATCAGTGGGACTGTTCACGCTGCCGAACAAGCGGCAACAATGTCAAAGACGAAGGTGACGGTCTACGACTCCCAAACTACTGACCAGGGGATGGCCTTTCAAATTGTTGAGGCCGCAAAAGTCCTTGAAGCTGGCGGTAGTGTTGATGATGCGGTTGCTAAGATGAAGGATGTCCTTGCCAAGTCGAAACTTTACCTGGCAATCGATAACCTTGACAACCTGGTTGCCGGTGGCAGAATTAGTAAGTTCGCTGGTGCCCTATCCAGTCTCCTCAACATCAAGGTGATGCTCCAAGTTGCTGGTGGTCAGATCCACATTATTATGAAGGGCCGCGGAACAAAGGCAATTCATAAGGAATGGGACCGGATCTTAAAGGAAATGGCCGATGGACCAAAGCCGGTTAAGGTGGGAATCTCCCACGTTGAAGGTAATAAAGAAGTTGAACGTCTGAAAAGCGGCGTAGAAAAGATCTACCCTGACCAGAAGATTACGGTCCGGGAAACGGTGCCGATCATTGCTACGCATACTGGAATGGGTGCATGTTGTTTGCTTTACTACACTGAATAGGGATAAAGCTTTTTAGCTCAGTGCCCACTGTTTGTGTCAACAGAATTGAAAGCTATTTGAGGCCGGAGAAAACACTGTTTTCCCAGCCTCTTATTATTAAGGAGGAACGAGCAAGTGCGAAAACGATGGTGGATAATTGCCGTAATCCTGGTTTTAGCGGTGGTCGCTGGCGGTGTCTGGCAGAATCATCGTCAGTCATCACCCGTGACGAAGACGACTGCCCAGCCACGCTATGTTGAAAAAAAGAGTGTCCGCCTGGTGGCAGTTGGTGATTCTTTGACCCATGGCCAAGGGGATGAGGAAAAGAAGGGCGGCTACGTTAGCATCATCAAGCATAAGATTGAACACCACTACCGTAAAACGACGGTAAGCACGAAGAACTACGGTGTCAGTGGTGACCGGTCTGACCAAATCCTGGCCCGTCTTAACTCCCAGCCAAAGATGCGGGCGAACCTCCGGAAGGCAGACGTAATCACGATGACGGTGGGTGGCAACGACCTGATGCAAGACCTTGAGGCCAATATCATGAACTCCCCCAAGACGGTTGACAAGGACGTTGACCAAGCAAAGAAGGTTTATGTCCGGCACCTCAACCAGTTACTCACGGCAGTTCGCAAACAGAATCCCCATGCACCGGTGTTTATTATGAGTATATATAATCCCGTTTACACCTACTTCCCGGACGTGGATGTGATTAACGATTCAATCGTGAAGTGGAACCAAACAACCCAAAAGGTGATGGGAAACTACCACAAGATGTATTTTGTAAATATTAACCACCTCATGTCATGGGGACAATACAAGACGGCGGACCAGCGTCAGCAGTTAATCCAGCAGGAAAAACAGGCTAACCAGGGAAAGGTTTCCCAGACCCGGCTGGTCAACATCATGCGGAACCGCGACCATAACTTAAACGAATATATCTCAACGGAAGATAACTTTCACCCGAACCATCGTGGTTATCAGCAGATGGCCAACCGCCTATTTAAATCAATGAAGGACCACAATAGTTGGGAATACGTAAAGAGGTAAAATAGCGAATGAAAAAGGAAACGAAAACGAAATCAATCAACTGGTGGAAGTGGGCGTTTATTGTCCTCGTTCTGGTAATTATAGTGGCGACCGGGACGGTAATCCACCGGGCCACCGCGCCGGCGCCCAGTCCCGCAGTTAGCAAGCCGGTTAAACCCAGTGATACTTCAGTCACCATTGAGTTGAATCGCCACCAGGTCAACGCCCTAGCGGCTAACTACCTTAACCGCTTCTTGAAAGGACAGAAGATTAAGTACAGCTTCCTGGTTGGTAAACAGTACGCCACTTTGACGGGTGATACCAAGTTTCTCGGTGCTAAGATTCGCTTTGCCATTAACTTTGTCCCGGTTAAGCAAAGCGATGGCAATGTCCTCTTGCGGGCTAAGGGCCTTTCTGTCGGGCGGGTTAATATCCCCATCAAGTTTGTGATGGGCTATATTGCCAAGAATTACAATATTCCGGACTGGGTAAAGATCAATGCCCAAAAGAAGACCGTCTTATTGGATCTGAACAAGTACAGTGAGAAGCGGGCATTAAAGTACCAGGCACAAGAAATCAATATGACAGAAGGACGGTTTAAGTTCTTGATAACCGTCCCAACTAAGTGATCAAGAGGAGGATATCGCATGGTTCGTGATAGTTTTTACCGTTATTTAATGACCCAACGTAACCCTAATTCTGCTGACGAAATTGAGCAGTTCGCTAATAACGCCTTTTTAGACTCGACGTTTCCTAAGCAATCAACCGACTTTGACGAGGTTTCGAAGTATTTGGAAGAAAATGCGGACTACCTACCATCAATGACGATTTTTGACGCCGCATGGCAAAAATACCTAGAAGAGAGAAATTAGGAGGGATAAAATGGCGACAATTCAATGGTTTCCTGGACACATGGCAAAGGCTTTGCGACAGATTCGTGAACAAATGCCCCTCGTTGACATTGTCTTTGAGTTAGTGGACGCACGGGTGCCATATTCTTCCCAAAACCCAGAAGTGGCATTAGCAGCCGGCAATAAGCCCCGGCTTTTAATAATGACCAAGACGGACTTGGCTGATCGTGACCGTCTGCAAGAATGGTTAGCGTACTTTGAGGAAAAGGGCCAGCCGGTTCTTGCCCTCGATTCACGGAAGCAAAACGTGGCAAAGATTGTCACCAAGAAGAGCAAGGAGATTTTGCAAGATAAGTTGGCCGAAGAAAGGGCCAAGGGGTTAAAGAAACGGCCCATTCGGGCAATGTGTGTCGGGGTGCCGAACGTTGGTAAGTCGACCTTGTTAAACCACTTGGTTAAAAAGAACGTAGCACAGACGGGGAACCGTCCCGGCGTAACCACCGGGCAGCAGTGGCTGCGGTCATCAGCTGAGTTGGAACTTTTAGACACCCCCGGAGTCCTGTGGCACAAGTTTGCCAGTCAGAAGCAGGGGGTCATGTTGGCTCTCTCGGGGGCAATCAAGGATAGCCTTTATCCTAAAGATGATGTTGCCCTGTTCGCCTTGAAATACCTCCGCCTTTACCAGCCCGAAATGTTGAAGAAACGCTACCGGCTAACCGACCAAGACCTGGCAGAAAAGGTTAGCGACCCCGACTTGCTGTTAGTGATTACTCAGAAGATGGGCTTTAGGGATGACTACGACCGGGCCAGCGAACGGTTGATCTTTGACCTACGGAAGGGAAAACTCGGGCCCATCACTATGGAGATTCCCGCAGACCTAAATGAGGATGGCATCAATGAGTAAGCAGACAGTAAGTGAGATTTCGCAGCTCTTAGATACAATTGGTAGCCTGAATGACCCGCGCCTCAAGGCTTGGCAGGCTGATCCCCGGAAGGGTGTTCAGCAGGCCTTACAGCGCCACCAGCGGCGCATTAAACGGCAGGTCAGGGCCTATCAGGCATTCAAGCAGCGGTTTAAGTATGAGAATGCCCTCTGGAAAAGCGGGGTGCGCTACGTTGCTGGAATGGACGAGGTCGGCCGGGGCCCCCTGGCCGGTCCAGTTGTCACCTGTGCGGTAATTCTAAGCCCTGACTTTGACCTGGTTGGGGTGACCGACTCCAAACAGCTGACTCGTCATGAGCG
This sequence comes from Limosilactobacillus avium, assembly GCF_947381485.1. Taxonomy (NCBI): domain Bacteria; kingdom Bacillati; phylum Bacillota; class Bacilli; order Lactobacillales; family Lactobacillaceae; genus Limosilactobacillus; species Limosilactobacillus avium. The sequence goes on from NZ_CANCWN010000001.1 coordinate 167,134, forward strand.
GGAACAACTTTATTTACGGATCGTTGACGAGGCCGTCGAAGTCAGCATTGCGGTTAATGACCCGCAAACAATCGACCGGCTTAACATCTACGCGGCAACACAGGATGCGATGATGCGGTCCATCAAGAGTTTAAACCACCAGCCGGGCCACTTGATCGTTGATGCTGTTCCACTACCCTTTGATTATCCGCAAACGACTTTAATCAAGGGTGATCAAAAGAGTATCAGTGTTGCGGCGGCCAGTATTGTTGCTAAGGAGTACCGTGACCACCTAATGCTTGATTACGACCGGGTTTACCCAGGTTACGGCTTTGCGGAAAACATGGGTTATGGCACCAAAGAACATTTAGCCGGACTAAGGAAATATGGTGTCTCGCCAATTCACCGGCGATCGTTTAAACCGGTTCCTAAATTTTTATAGTGCAAATGAAGAAGAGTCTCGTATCTATTAGGTAGGAGGCTTTTTTATTATGAAACAAATACGTGAATTTCTACTACGATTGAACCTATGCCGTGGGATCGGCTACAAGACAAAGTATCGCTTATGGCGAGTTGCCGACCAGTACGAATGTTACGATGACATCAACGAACTACTTACCCACATTCGGCTGAGTGACCGGGAACAAGAAGCATTGGTGAATAACTGGCCAAGTAAGGAACTAGATGCGGCAGTTGCCCGTAACCAGGCTTTCCCCTATGTCACCATTGCGGATGACCAATACCCGGAACAGTTACGCGAGATATTTGCCCCACCAATCGTTCTATACTACCAGGGAAACCTCAGCCTGCTCCAGTTACCCACGTTAGCAGTGGTTGGTGCCCGGGATATGTCGGCGTACGGTGAAGCGGTGTTACGGGGGATGCTTCCCCACATTGTAAAGCGGCAAATTGTCACCGTCAGTGGACTGGCGAAGGGAATTGATGGAATGTGTCACCTCATCACCCTTGAGCATGGCGGGAAGACGATTGGAGTCATTGGCTGTGGATTGGACCAGGCGTACCCCCGGGAGAATGCTCACCTACAGGCCAAAGTCGCAGAGGCCGGCCTCGTCCTCACGGAATACGGACGCGGTGAACCACCAGTGGCCTATCATTTTCCGGAAAGGAACAGGGTAATTGCGGGCCTCTGCTCGACGGTCCTGGTGGTGGAGGCTAAGAAAAAGAGTGGGAGCCTGATCACGGCAAACATTGCTCTAGAGGAAAATCGGACGGTCTGCGCGGTCCCTGGACGAATTGATACTTACCGTTCATTAGGCTGTAATGAATTAATTGCCGCGGGTGCGAAACCAATCCTTCGGGCACAGGACATTCTCGAAGAGTACATGCTATGAGTAAAGATCCTTGCATTTTATAATAATTTCTTCTAAAATACGATTTCCATTTGACAGACCATGGTGAAATGGAATAATAATGTTATATATGAAGAAATAAACAAATAAAAATGTGAGGAGCCTCTTTTATGGCAACCAAAACAGCCAAGAAAAGTACTAAGACGACGGCAAAGCGGAAGACAACGCGGCGCCGTTCTAAGATTAAGAAAAATTTGGTGATTGTTGAGTCACCATCAAAAGCAAAGACGATTGGTCGTTTCCTGGGCCGCTCGTATAAAGTTGTTGCGAGTCTTGGCCATGTGCGCGACTTACCGAAGAGCCGGATGGGGGTTGATATTGAAAATAACTACCAACCGGACTATATTTCGATTCGCGGGAAGGGTGACGTTATCAAGGAACTTCGTAAGGATGCGAAGAATGCCAAGGCCGTTTACCTGGCATCAGACCCGGACCGTGAGGGGGAAGCCATCGCCTGGCATGTCTCCAACATTTTAAAGCTTGATGATAATGAGAAGAACCGGGTTACCTTTAACGAAATTACGAAGGATGCGGTTAAAAACGCCTTTAAGGAACCGCGGACGATTAATATGGACCTGGTTGACGCCCAGCAGGCGCGGCGGGTCCTTGACCGGCTTGTCGGTTACTCAATTAGTCCCATCCTCTGGAAAAAGGTTAAGAAGGGACTGAGTGCCGGTCGTGTTCAGTCGGTGGCACTAAATCTGATCATCCAGCGGGAAAATGAGATCCGTAATTTCAAACCAGAAGAGTACTGGACGATTGATGCGGACTTCAAACACGCCCGGGACAAATTTAAGGCTGTCTTTTACGGTGAGAACGGTAAGAAGACAAAGCTGGCCGACAATGCGGATGTTCAAAAGGTCCTTGGTAAGCTGGATAAAAAGCAGGACTTTGCCATTTCAAAGGTCACTAAAAAGGAACGGCGTCGGCAACCCCAGCCACCATATACCACTTCAACGATGCAGCAGGATGCTAACCGGCGACTTAACTTCCGAACCCGGAAGACCATGATGGCCGCTCAAATGCTGTATGAAGGAATCGACATTAAGCAGGGGGCGCCGGTCGGCCTGATCACCTACATGCGAACCGACTCCACGCGGATTGCATCGATTGCTAAGCACGAGGCCTCTAAGTTTATCCATGAGGAGTATGGGGGCGAGTATGCGGCCATCAAACCGGTAAAGGGTAAGTTGCCGGAGGGGGCTCAGGATGCCCACGAAGCCATTCGGCCAACTTCTGTCTACCGAACACCGGCCAAGATGAAGCCCTACCTGAACAATGACCAATATAAGTTGTACAGCCTTATCTGGTCCCGCTTCGTGGCCAGTCAGATGACGCCGGAAGTAATTGATACAATGACGGTCGACCTCCAGCAAAACGGGGTAACCTTCCGGGCAAACGGGTCTAAAGTTAAGTTTGCCGGTTTCTCCAAGGTTTATAAGCGGGGAGAAGAAAAGGACAACCTCTTACCAGACCTTAGTGAAGGTGACCATGCGCGGATGGTCAATGACAACCCCGCCCAGCACTTTACCCAGCCGCCGGCCCGATACACTGAAGCGGCATTGATCAAGACGCTGGAAAGCAACGGGGTCGGTCGGCCATCAACTTATGCGCCAACCTTGGATACAATTCAGCGGCGTTACTATGTCCGCCTCGTTTCTCGTCACTTTGAACCGACGGAATTAGGGGAAATTGTTAATAAGATTATTGCTAAGCAGTTCCCCGACATCGTCAATGCCAAGTTCACGGCAGATGTTGAAGGTGAACTTGACCAGGTTGAAGCAGGGAAACAGAACTGGATTAAGGTTGTCGACAGTTTCTATAAGCCGTTTTCTAAGGAAGTTCAGGATGCAGAGGACAAGGTTGCCAAGATTCAGATGAAGGATGAACTTGCCGGGAGTGATTGTGAAATCTGCGGTGCACCGATGGTAATCAAGATGGGTCGCTATGGTAAGTTCTACGCATGCTCGCGCTTTCCAAAGTGCCGTAATACCAAGGCCATCGTGAAGGAAATTGGTGTGACCTGCCCAGTATGCCATAAGGGGAACGTTGTTGAACGGAAGTCGAAAAAGAACCGCACCTTCTACGGGTGTTCACGGTACCCTGACTGCGATTTTGTCTCCTGGGATAAGCCAATTGGGCGTGATTGCCCTAAGGATGGCCACTTCCTCGTCGAAAAGAAGGTTAAGGGTGGCAAACAGGTTGTTTGTCCAAACGGTGATTATGAGGAAGCCGTCCAAAAGTAGGTAAAAGTCAGTAAAACTGTTTATGTAGTTTTACTGACTTTTACTTACTATGATGTTGAAAGCGCCGTCATTATTTGGTATTGTGCAAGTAAACATTGTTCTATATACTTGATGATAAACGTTTAGCAACAAAGGGGTAATAAAATGATTAAAATTCAAAACAAAGAACTCGCCGTCGAAATCAATGAGCTAGGGGCCCAGCTACATAGCATCAAGCGGCAAGATAACGGGATTGAATACCTCTGGCAGGGCTCGCCGGATAGCTGGGGACGGCAAGCACCAATTCTTTTTCCATTTGTTGGTCGTCTTAAGGATGATCAGTACCAGTTTAACGGCCAAACTTTCCACCAAACTCAACACGGCTTTGCTCGTGACCGCCAATTCACGGTCACGGAACAACTGGATGATCGGGTAATCCTCGAACAACGTGCCGGTGATGATACCAAGAAGGTGTATCCGTTTGACTTTATCCTCAGGGTCACTTATGAACTGGTTGGTGACCGTTTAGCGGTATCCTATAAGGTAATTAATCCGGCCCGCCAGTCGTTAATTTACGAAATTGGTGCCCACCCTGGTTTCAACATGCCCCTTACTCCACAGGGCTCCTATGAAAATGTGGAATTTAGTGTTATCCCAGCGGAAAAATACTCCCGAATTATTTTGGATGGGCCCTACAATGATTCTGGTCATCCCCAGATGATTGATATGACCAAGCCATTCATGCTCAACCACGACCTCTTCAACCATGATGCAATCATCTTTAAGACTTGTGGGAGTGACTTTACCGCAACCCTTGCTGACAAGACTAGTGGTCACGGGGTTAGTGTCGCAACCACAGGAACCCAGTACGTGGGTCTGTGGTCGGCTTACCCAGCAACAGGGAACTTTGCCTGCATCGAACCATGGTGGGGGATTGCTGATAATGTCAATGCCGATGGTCTGCTTTTGCACAAGCAGGGAATGTACCGCCTGGCTCCGGGACAGGAACGGGACTACCATTTCAGCATTCGGCCATTTTAGCGTGATATTATGATTAACAAAAAACGGTCGCCGCATTTTTTGTGCGGTGACCGTTTTTTCACAGGTATTTATTTTGACTGATGGTGCCGGCGGTAGTAGACCAGGCCAAAGGGAACGAGGGATTCCTTCCCGGTGCAGATTCTTTTGATATTGCTCTTGTGGCGGTAGAGAACCACTAGGGTCAAGAAACCAGCAACCAGGGAAAGAATAAGGTCGTGTTCAAACATGGCAATTATAAAGATGGCACTAATGCCGATGATACTGGCCGCACTGGCCATCGAGGTCAGAAGGAGTGTCCCGATGAAAATCAGGCAGGCAACCAGGAAGAGAAAGGGGTTATAGGCTAGTAAAATCCCCGCACTGGTTGCCACTGCCTTTCCGCCATGAAAGTGGTCAAAGATGGAAACCGTGTGGCCCAGTGATGCGAAGAGCCCAATCAGTAGGGGGTTAACGCTGTGCGAAATACCTAAAATGTAAGGTTGGCTGGCGGCTAACGTCCCCTTTAATACGTCCATAAAGAGGACCACCGTCCCGGCCTTGGGACCCAGTGTTCTGAAAGTGTTGGTTGTACCAATGTTTCCGCTGCCCAACTTGCGAATATCCTTATGGTAGAAAATTTGGCCGATCCATAGGCCAGAAGGGATGGAGCCTAAGAGGTAAGAAATGATCACCATTCCCAATATTTCAAATATCATAATTATTGCTCCTCATGAATTAAAGTATATCTCAAAGTTTAAGAATACCATGAATCGCTCGTTGGTGGTAGAGCGCAAAAAGCAAATTGCCGTTTGCCAAATGAAATGGATTTGAGTATTATCAATACTGTAACTATTTACCAGGGCCGGGTCTCATCTATTTGCTAGTTGACCGCGTCCATGATAATATTAACTATATCGAACATATGTTTTAGAAATGAAATGATACGGGAGGTCATTTTGTGACCACGAAAAAGGTAAAATATGATGAATCGTCAATTCAGGTATTAAAGGGGCTTGAAGCTGTCCGTAAGCGTCCAGGGATGTATATCGGGTCCACAGACGCACGGGGGCTCCACCACCTGGTGTATGAAATCGTTGATAACGCCGTTGATGAAGCATTATCTGGCTACGGTGATGAAATTAACGTGACAATTGAGGCGGATAATTCAATTACTGTCCAGGACCATGGTCGGGGGATGCCCGTGGGGATGCACGCTTCAGGGAAGCCTACTCCGGAAGTTATTATGACGGTCCTCCATGCAGGGGGAAAGTTTGGCCAGGCGGATGGTTATAAGACCTCTGGTGGTCTCCACGGGGTTGGTGCGTCGGTCGTTAATGCGCTCTCCACAAATTTAAAGTTAACGATTGTTCGTGACCATGTTCGTTACCAAGAGAAGTTTAAAAACGGTGGCCAACCGGTTGGAACGTTGAAGAAACTTGGTAAAACCCGGGAGCAAAGTGGGACAACTGTCTCGTTTAAACCGGACCCGGCAATCTTCACCACGACGGTTTACGACTACAACACCCTCGCTAATCGTTTGCGGGAATCGGCCTTCCTTTTGAAGGGAATCAAAATTGTGCTGACCGATAAGCGGGCAGGACAGGAAAAGCAGGATGTCTTCCAGTACAAGGATGGCATTCAGGAGTTTGTTTCCTACCTTAATGAGGGAAAGGATACCCTGGGAAAGATCATGTACTTTGACGGTAAGGACCAGGGGGTTGAAGTAGAAGTGGCCGCTCAGTATAACGATGGTTACTCTGAGACCCTCCTATCCTTTGTTAATAACGTTCGGACACCGGATGGGGGTACCCATGAGGCGGGATTCAGAAGCGCCTGGACCAAGACCTTCAACGAGTATGCTAAGCGGGTCGGCCTGTTAAAGAACAACGATAAAAACCTGGAGGGGAGCGACGTCAGAGAAGGGCTCACGGCCGTTATCTCCGTGCGGATTCCAGAACGACTGTTGCAATTTGAAGGACAGACCAAGGATAAGCTTGGTACGCCAGAAGCCCGCAAGATTGTTGATACGATTGTCAGTGAGCAATTGAACTATGCCCTAATGGAAAATGGTGACTTCACTCAGATGTTAATCCGCAAGTCCCTGAAGGCCCGCGAAGCTCGTGAGGCTGCCCGGAAAGCCCGTAACCAGGCCCGGGGTGGCAAACGGAAGAGCCGCAAGGAACGTAACCTTTCCGGTAAGCTAACGCCGGCCCAGTCAAAGAATGCCCAGAAAAATGAGCTTTTCTTAGTCGAAGGGGATTCAGCCGGTGGTTCCGCAAAGCAGGGTCGGGACCGCAAGTTCCAGGCGATCTTGCCATTACGGGGTAAGGTTCTGAATACGGAAAGGGCAAAGCTAGATGACGTCTTGAAAAACGAGGAGCTAAACACCATTATCTACACGGTTGGTGCTGGCGCTGGCTCGGAGTTTGACGTTAAAGACGCCAACTACGATAAGATCATCATCATGACCGATGCCGATGACGACGGGGCCCACATCCAGATTCTTCTTCTTACCTTCTTTTATAAGTACATGCGGCCAATGATTGAAGTCGGCAAGATTTATATCGCGTTACCACCCCTTTACCGTCTTCAGCAGGGGCGGGGAGCAAAGACGAAGATTACCTATGCCTGGACAAACGAAGAGCTTACTAAGCTGACCAAGAGAATGGGTAAGACTGCCCAATTGCAACGTTTCAAGGGGCTCGGTGAAATGAATGCGGACCAACTTTGGGAAACTACCATGAACCCAGCCACCCGGACCTTGATCAGGGTCCGAATTGAGGATGCTGAACTAGCCGAACGGCGGGTCACAACCCTGATGGGGAACAAGGTTGAGCCCCGGCGGGAGTGGATTGAAAACAACGTTCAATTTACCCTTAGTGATGACCAAGAATCCGATAAACTGGTTGCCAGCAAGAAGCATTTGAATAAGTAAAGAAAGGGATCATTTTAGTGAGAGACGCAAAAATTGAGACAATGTCGCTCGAAAAGTTGATGGGGGAGCGGTTTGGTCGCTATTCCAAATCAATTATCCAGGAGCGGGCACTGCCAGATATTCGCGATGGACTTAAACCCGTTCAGCGGCGGATCCTATACGCAATGAACAAGGACGGTAATACTTATGACAAGGGCTTTCGGAAGTCAGCAAAGTCGGTCGGTAACGTCATGGGTAACTTCCACCCCCACGGTGACAGTTCAATATACGAAGCCCTGGTCCGCCTTAGCCAGGACTGGAAACTACGTGAACCACTGGTCGAAATGCACGGGAACAACGGGTCAATGGACGGGGACCCTGCAGCAGCAATGCGTTACACCGAAGCGCGCTTAAGCAAAATTGCGGGACTGATGCTGCAAGACATTGATAAGGACACGGTCGAAATGACCCTGAACTTTGATGATACCGAAAAGGAACCGGTTGTCCTCCCGGCCCGGATCCCGAACCTCCTCGTTAATGGGGCCACGGGAATTTCGGCAGGGTACGCAACCGAAATTCCCACCCATAACCTGGGCGAAGTCTTTGATGCCCTAATTTACCTCCTGAAGCACCCGTCAGCGAGTCTCGAAAAGTTGATGGATTTTATCCCCGGTCCAGATTTTCCCACTGGTGGAATTGTCCAGGGGGTTGACGGGATAAAGAAGGCCTACAAGACCGGTCGGGGCAGAATTGTTGTCCGGGCGAAGACAGCAATTGAAACCCTCCGTGGTGGCCGTCAGCAGATTAACGTCACCGAGATTCCCTATGAAGTCAACAAGGCCCAGTTAGTGAAGCGGATTAATGACCTTCGCCTCGCTAAAAAGGTTGAGGGGATTGTTGAAGCCCGTGACGAGACCGACCGGAGTGGCCTGCGGATTGCCATCGAATTGAAACGGAACGCTAACGCTGAAGGAATCCTTAACTACCTCCTGAAAAATACTGACCTGCAGATAAACTATAACTTTAACATGGTCGCCATTGATAAGCAGCGGCCAATGCGGGTGGGACTAAAGCATATCCTGACGTCATACCTCGCCTTTCAAAAGGAAGTTGTAAGGCGGCGGACCAACTACAACTTGCAGAAGGCCCAACACCGCCTCCACATTGTTGAAGGTCTGATTAAGGCCCTTTCTATTCTCGACCAGGTAATCAAGACAATCCGGGCCAGCAAAAACCGGAAGGATGCTAAACAGAACCTGGTTGAAGAGTATGACTTCACCGCAGAGCAGGCTGAAGCAATCGTCACCTTACAGCTGTACCGCCTGACTAATACAGACGTGACTGAGCTTGAGGATGAACAAGCCCATTTAAATAAGTTGATATCAGAATACCAGTTGATCTTGGGTGACGATGATGAGCTTGCCAAGGTGGTTGAGCGCGAGATGAAGGCCATCAAGAAGGAATTCGGCAACCCACGGCGGACCAAGATTGAAGACCAGGTACAAAAGTTGGAAATCGATACGAAGGTCACCGTTGCTAATGAGGACGTGGTTGCTCTTGTCTCCCACGCTGGTTACATCAAGCGTTCTAGCTTGCGATCATTCAAGGCCTCGTCACTGGATGAAAACGGCCTCCGAGAAGACGATTACCCATTACTAGTTGAACAGACCACCACCTTGGCCCACCTCTTTATGTTCACGAATCTCGGGCATGTGATTTACCGGCCGGTTCATGAGCTAGCTGATGTTCGTTGGAAGGATACGGGTGAACACATCTCACAGACAATCGGGCTAGCAGAAAACGAAGAGATTATTAAGGCAATGGTATTTGACCGCCTGGACCTACCAGGAAACCTAATTTTTGCCACCAGTGATGGTCAGGTTAAGCAGTCCGCCTACCAGGACTACCAGCCGGGCTCACGCTATAAGAGTCATGCTAGCATGGCGATTAAGCTCAAGAGTAAAGGTGCTCAAGTGGTCAGCGTTGATTACTATGAACCAACAAATGAGAACCGCTCGCTGCTGGCAATCAGTCGTGAGGGTTACGCGGTCCGCTTCGACGTTGCGGATGTCCCGGTTACCGGCTTGCGGACTGCCGGGGTGCGGGCAATTAACCTCAAGGATGACGATGAATTAGTCGATCTTGCAATCGTTGCTGATGGGCAGCGGATTGCCTCAATTACCCAGCGGGGGGCCTTTAAGGAAATGCCGGTTGACGAAATTGCCGTCGGTGCCCGGGCCCGCCGGGGTGAACTTGTCCTCCACCGACTCAAGACGCATCCGCACCGGATTGCTGACTTTACTGCTTACGATCCTGACTTCACGGGTTACTTTGAGGTGATTACTGACCGGCCGCTCTTCCAGGATATCTCCGTTAGTGACCACCACCTGGGTTCGATCAAGTCCAATGGTACCTTTGTGATTGATACCGAGACCCAGGGGACCCCAGTAAAGCTGCGCGTCAAGCAGGCAAATATTTTAAACGATCCTGAGCAACAATCACTCCTGAAATGATGAGGTGGTAATGTGGGAATTGTTGAGCGTCAAATTCAGCCACTTGTAAGTGCCTTCCGTCTTCCCCGCTATGATGAGTTACCCAAGATGGGTCTTTATCTGGACCAAGTGGTTCAATACATCAATGGCTACTTCCCGGAAGCAATGGGGATAAAGATGACTAATACAATGGTCAGTAGCTATGTTAAGCATGGGTTGCTAAACCATCCTCGGCACCGACAGTACGATCGGGACCAGCTGGCAAGCCTGTTTCTAATTACTATTAGCCGTCAGGTCCTTTCCCTTCATGAGATTCAGACCCTCCTCCATTTTCGGGGAGGGCAGCAAAGTGTTGAAGATGGTTACAACTACCTCTGTGCTGCCTTCGAGTTGGCCCTGCGCCAGGCATTTTCTGCAGGTGTCCAGGTGGAAAAAATTACCGTTCCGGATAGTGAGGAAAAGCGCCTGCTCGATCGACTAGTCCAAATGATAAGTTGTCGCGTATACTTAAGGATGTATCTTGACCAGGTTCAGGAAAACCATGGCTCTTAAAGGAGGGGTAAAATGGCGTACATTGCAGATTTACGTTCACAAGTTGGTCACATGCCGCTGATCTTGACGAGTGCCTCAGGTGCACTTGTCAACGCAGACGGTGCCGTCCTGCTACAGGCCCGGGCCGATACCGGCGACTGGGGGTTCCCGGGTGGCTACATGGAATTTGGGGAACGATTTACCGATACCGTCAGACGCGAATTTAAGGAGGATGCGGGACTCGCTGTTGAGCCGGTCTGCCTCTTAAAAATACTGGATAATGACCAATATACTTACCCCAATGGGGATGCTGTGCAGCCAGTCAATGCCTTTTACCTTGTTCGGCAGGTCACTGATCAACACTTTCCAGTTAAGCCGAGCGAGACGGTTACGACAAGATACTTTGCCCTGCAAGGACGACCACCGCGCTTTTTTAACCACCAACATGAGAAAATGTGGGCAATTTTGAATGAATATTGGACAAAGAAGCATAATGTTAAATAATAATGCGGACGAGAACTATTTATCGTGATAAAATGAATAGTGAAAATTGCTTTAGTTGTATTGTTGAAGCACAAACAGGAGGAATTACTTTATGGAAAAAGAATTAGTCTTTGGACATCAAAAGCCAGATACAGATGCAATCACTGCGGCAATGGCTTTTTCATACTACCAAAACCAATTGGGCTATGAAACGGAAGCAGTTGCCCTCGGCGAACCAAACGCCGAAACGCAATACGCTCTTAAGAAGTTCGGTATGAAGGCCCCACGGGTTATCAAAACCGCTGCTAACGAAGTCGACAAGGTAATGCTGGTCGACCACAACGAACCACAACAAAGTGTTAGTGACATCGACAAGGTTACGGTTACCCACCTTGTTGACCACCACCGGATTGCAAACTTCAATACTGCTCAACCACTGTGGGCAACTTGCCGCCCATATGGCTGTGTTTCAACAATTTTGACGGAAATGTTCCAACAAAAGCACATTGATATTCCAGCTAACTTAGCGGGGATGATGCTTTCCGCAATCATTTCTGATACCCTGTTACTTAACTCCCCAACTACTACGGACCACGACCGTGAAGCGGTTAAGTACTTAGCTAAGGTTGCCGGCGTTGATGACTACAACAAGTACGGGGTTGCCATGCTGAAGGCGGGCGCTGATGTTGATGCTAAGTCCGATGCCGACATTGTTGATGGTGATGCTAAGACCTTTGAACTTGGTGGCACCAAGATGCGGATCGGTCAAGTAAACGCGGTTGAACTCGACGATGTCTTCAAGCGGCAAGCTGACCTTGAAAAGAAGATGCACGAATTGATGGATGCCAATGGTTACCAATTGTTCATTCTGATTGCCACTAACATTCTTAATAGTGACTCCGAATTGCTGGTTGTTGGTGACAACACCGACAAAGTTGAAAAGGCATTCGGTCACAAACTTGATGCTAATAAGCGGATGAACCTGCCGGGCGTTGTTTCACGGAAGAAGCAAGTTGTTCCTCCATTGACAGATGCCTTTGAAGGCTAATCTTTATAGATAAGGTGGATTATAGATAATGGTAATAAAAGGACCTGGGAAAATTTTCCAGGTCTTTTTTGTTGCTGCATCCGTCTCTTAAAAATTAGTTAACCCCCTTAAAGATTGGTAAATAGCGTATCTTATTTATCGCTGATTTTTATATAATAAGAATAGAAAATAATTGACATAGAAGCGGAAATCCAACTATAAGGAGGCTAGTTATGAACAGAAAACCATTGTACTGCCGACCATGGCTATGGATTGTCGTTCTTTTGCTACTAATTGCAGGCGGCTGGTTTATCAACCATCGCAGTCAAACCCAAGAAGCGCAGAGGGACACAGTCGCTAAGACCAGTAAAAAGACGGATAAGAAGAAAAAAGTAGCCAAGAAACCGCAAGATAAAGAAAAAGATCATTCCCTTACTAAACCGGCAAGCGGTGGACAAACGGAAGTCAATGGTACAGGGCAAACAGTGAACACGACCGTACCACAACAGCCAAGCATGGCCGAAAATACGGTTCCAGCCAATACTCAGGAAAAAGAGCCGTGGGTTGATCCCAATAACTATGAGCCAAATTCGATTATTGGTGACCGCTCAACCATGTATTGTTACCTCCCGGGCCAATACCCAGATCCCGGAATTGCTCCTGAAAATGTCGTCTACTTTGACTCGCTAGCTGATGCTCAGGCAGCTGGATACCGTACCCACCAATAGAATCAGGTATTAAAAAAGTGTCCGCCAATTGCAAGACCACATTGTCTAACGGTTGGCGAACACTTAACCTTTATTTGGCTCCATTTTCTTGGAGCTGGGCAATTGTTGAGTAGGCGGGGGACAAGAGCCCTTCGACCTGCTGGAAGAGGGGAAGGTACTTCTGGTAAATAGCGACCGTTGCTGGATCTGGACGGTAAGTATCCTCTTCACCAATGAAGTTTTGCACAACTTGGTAACTGTTGACCAGGTTTAAGCTCTTCATTGCCATTGTAACAGCACCGAGGCAACCTGATTCGAACGATTCCGGAATGTCGACCGGACAGTCTAACACGTCGGCAAGCATTTGTCGCCAAACGTGGGACCGGGCGAATCCACCAGTAGCCGTTATGGATTTTGGCTGGCCCACCAGGTCACAGACGGCCTTGAAGACCGTCGCGATGTTCATGTTGATTCCTTCCATGACCGCCCGGAGCATGTCCGCCCGGGTATGGAGGTTATTGAGCCCAAAGAAACTTCCCCGGGCGTTGGCATCCCACAGTGGGGCCCGTTCACCACCTAAGAAGGGGAGAAACAGCAGGCCGTGGGCACCGGCGGGGACATCAGAAATTACCCGACTTGCCAGGGTGTAGGGGTCAACCTGCTCGTTAGCGACCGCACTCGGGGTAACCAGGTGTTTAACGGCCCACTGGTAGACATCACCGCCGTTATTAAGCGGCCCACCTACCACCCAGCTATGGTTATCAACCGCATAGCAGAATAGGCGCCGGTGAGGGTCAATCACGGGATGGTCGGTGATTACCCGGACGGCCGCCGAGGTACCGATGGTAATCGCCACAGTATCTGGTTTGAGTGCTCCCACGCCGAGGTTCGATAGGGCACCATCGAACGCCCCGTAGATAAATGGGGTATCGGCAGGAATTCCCATCCTTGCCTGGGCTTTTGGCAGGAGGCCGGTAGCCTGGTAGGTACCGTTAACGATTTCCGGTAGCTGTTCCTGGCGAATACCAACCAGGTTTAACGCCGTTGGGTCCCAGTCACCGGAATTGATGTTCATCATCCCGGTGCAACTGGCAATTGAAATGTCGACCTTGAATGTGCCGAAAAAGCGGCAAAAGAGGTAGGACTTTATGTCACCAATATAGGCGGCTTGGGAAAGAAGTTCGGGTGCCGCTTCCTTGAGCCAGAGAAGTTTTGTCAAAGGTGACATTGGGTGAATGGGGGTACCGGTGTTCACATACAACTGTCTCCCCAAGGCGGACCGTTTCAATTGGTTTGCCGCGTGCCGTGCCCGGGTATCGGCCCAGGTGATCAACCGTGACTGAGGGCGGAACGCCTGGTCGAGGAGGATCAGACTCTGGTTTGCACTAGAAAAGGCAACGGCAAGTAGTCTTTCTTTGGAAAAGTTAATTCGCTGGGCGGCATCCCCAATTACCTTTTCCACTGCGTTGACAATCGTGGTCGGGTCTTGCTCGGCCATGCCGTTAGGGTGGCGGAAGAGGGGGTAGGACTGGCTGAATCGTTTGATTACGTGGGTGTGTTCATCATAGAGAACCGCTTTTGTACTGGTTGTTCCCACGTCAACACCGATAAAGTAATTCATATTTGTACTCCTTATATGTTGTAATAGCTTCAATATACTGGCCAGTAGGGTGGATGTCAATTAGTTGTGTGAAAGCAGAATAATTTACATTAAGGCCACGCATCTTTAAAATCCTGAAATGTCAAATTAAGTTAGAAAGAAACTAACTGTGCGTCTGTGATATTCTCCATGAATACCTCAATGGGTGTG